>JAJAYY010000206.1 GCA_026785965.1 Sphingomonas bacterium | reverse complement strand
GCTGCGCTGGGCCGGCGGTGCCCCCGCGCTCGACGCTCAGGGACGGCTGAAGTGGAACGCGGTGACGGGGGATCCGCCCCTGTTCCTCGGGCTCGATGGCGAAGCACCTCGCTTCTCGGTGCTTCCAGACGGCCAGGTGGCGTTCGATTCGCGCGCTCATTTCGCCTTGCTCGGCCAGCTCGAAGCGGGCGACGCGCCGCTGTTCGCAGCCGCGCTGAGCCTCGCCAACTGGCACCGGCGGCATCAGTTTTGCTCGGTCTGCGGGAGCAGCACCGCGCCCAACCGCAGCGGCTGGTCGAGGCGCTGTGGCGAATGCACGGCCGAACATTATCCGCGCGCCGATCCGGTGGTGATCATGCTCGCGACTCATCACGACCGCGTGCTGCTCGGGCGCCAGCCGCACTATCCGCCGGGGCGCTATTCGGCGCTCGCCGGATTCGTCGAGCCGGGCGAGACGATCGAAGCGGCGGTGGCGCGCGAACTGTTCGAGGAAGCGGGGATCAGGGTCAGCGACGTGACCTACATCGCCAGCCAGCCGTGGCCGTTTCCGTCATCGTTGATGATCGGGGCGCACGCCATCGCCAAGTCCGATTCGCTGACCATCGATCATGCCGAGCTTGACGATGGCCGCTGGTTCACCCGCGACCAGGTGGTTGCCGCATTGGCCGGCGACCCTGCCGCGGGCTTCATCCCGCCGCCGCGCTTCGCAATCGCGCGCACGCTGCTCGATCACTGGCTCGATGGCTTGAAGTAAGGGGGCCAGCGCCCTAAAGGGCTGGCCAATTACCAACCATCTTCCGGCAAGGCCGAACGGGGTTTCATGCAAGACCGCACCAACACCATCGCCGGCTGGGTCCTGTTTGCTGGCATCGTCGCACTAGGCGGCGCGATCGTCAGCGGCGAGATATTCCACAGCGAGCGGCCCGAGAAGATGGGCTATCCGATCGAGGGTGTCGTGCTCGAAGGCGACGGAGCCGCAGTCGAAAAACCGATCGATTTCTCGGTCGCCGACGCGACCAAGGGCGAACAGGTGTTCAAGAAATGCGCCGCTTGCCACAATGCCGACAAGGGCGGGGCGAATGCGCTCGGGCCCAATTTGTGGGGCACACTGGGCAAGCCGCACGGCCATGTCGCGGGCTTCGCTTATTCGGACGCGCTCAAGGGCACGCCGGGTAACTGGGACTTCGCCAGCATGAGCGAGTGGCTCGCCAATCCCAAGAAATATGCGCCGGGCACCAAGATGACCTTCGCCGGCCTGTCGAACCCCGAGGATCGCGCCAACGTCATCGCCTTCCTCAACGCGCGCAGCGATTCGCCACAACCGCTTCCGGCGGCCCCGGCGGCAACTCCGGCGCCGGGCGCTCCGGCAGCGGCTGCTCCAGCGATGACCGCCGATAAGGCCACTGCCGAGGCGGTTGGGGCGGGCGCCGAAAAGGCCCCCAACCAGCCGGTCCTCAACCAGGCCGATGCGGTCAAGGGCGGCCCCAAGAACAGCGGCGGTGACGCGGCCAAGGTCGCGCAATAAGGCGGTGTGGCGATGGTGAGCTCCACGGCCACGACCGTCACCGCCTATCTCGCCGAATTGCCGCCCGAGCGCCGCGCCGAGATCGCGGCGGTTCGCGATGCGGTCAACGCCGCGCTTCCCGCGGGCTATGTCGAAGTGATGAGCTACGGGATGATCGGCTGGGTCGTCCCGCTCCAGGTCTATCTCGACACCTATAACGGCCACCCTTTGGCCTATGCCGGGCTCGCCGCCCAGAAGAACAGCAACTCGCTCTATCTCAACTGCGTCTCCGCCTCAGTTGAGCGCACCGAGCGGCTCAAGGCGGCGTGGGCGGCCAGCGGCAAGACGCTCGACATGGGCAAGAGCTGCATCCGCTTCAAGCGCGCCAATGATCTCGCGCTCGACCTCATCCGCGACGAGATCGCGTCGACCACCCCAGCCGAGTTCATCGCCCTCTACGAGACAGTCAAGCCGCCGCGCTGATCACGGGCAGTCGTAATGCGCGCAGACCGCGTCCCACGCCTCGTCGGCGGTTTCGCACCAGGTGATGAGGTCGAGGTCGTGGGGCGAGATCACGCCCTCCTCGGCGAGCCCGTGGAAATCGACCACCCGCTCCCAGAATTCGCGCCCGAACAGCAGGATCGGCAGCGGCCGCACCTTGCCGGTCTGGATCAGCGTCAGCAGCTCGAACATTTCGTCGAACGTCCCGAACCCGCCCGGGAATACCGCCACGGCGCGGGCGCGGAGCAGGAAGTGCATCTTGCGCAGCGCGAAATAATGGAATTGGAAACTCAGGTCGGGGGTGACGAAAGTGTTGGGCAATTGCTCATGCGGAAGCACGATGTTGAGCCCAATCGACTCCTGCCCTTCGTCGCAGGCGCCGCGGTTGGCGGCTTCCATGAACGACGGCCCGCCGCCCGAGGTGACGACGAAGTGGCGCTTGCCATCCTCGTCGACCGGGAAGCGGCTCGCTTTGCGCGCCAGCTCGCGCGCAATGTCGTAATAATGCGATTTGGCGACAAGATTTTCGGCGACTTTGCGGTCCCAGTCGGTCTTGGCCAGGTCGAGCAAAGCCTTGGCCTTGGCGGGCTCGGGAACGCGTGCCGATCCGTAGAAGACGAAGGTCGAGGCGATGTCGGCCTCGTTCATCAGCAATTCGGGCTTGAGCAGCTCGAGCTGGAAGCGGACCGCGCGCAAATCCTCGCGCAGCAGGAAGTCCGTGTCCTGGAACGCAAGCTTGTACGCCCCACTCTCGGTCTGCGGCGAGGAGGGGACATGCTTGGCGGCCGCGGCATCGACCTTCGCATCGGCGAAGATCCGCTTGGGGGGTTTGGGATCGGTCATAAGCGGCGCGGCTTAGCCGCTTTCGCAAGAAAAGCGAAAGGGGCGACGTCGCAGTCCCCTTGCTCGCTTAATACACCCGCGCCTTGGGCTTGATGTAGTCGATTTCGTCGGTGAGCGTGAACTCATGCACCGGGCGGTAGTCGATTTTCACCGTGCCGCCCTGGCCGCCCCAGCCGTCGAAGGTGGCGATAGTGTGCTTCATCCAATTCTTGTCGTCGCGCGCGGCATAATCCTCATGCATGTGGGCGCCGCGGCTTTCCTTGCGGTTGGCCGCGCAATGCATCGTCACCACCGCCTGGCCGAGCATATTGTCGAGCTCGAGCGTCTCGATCAGATCGCTGTTCCAGATCAGGCTGCGGTCGGTGACGCCAACGTCGGCCATCGTCTGGTAGATCGCATCGATCTTGGCGACGCCTTCGGCCAGCGTGCGGGTCGTGCGGAACACCGCGCAATCGGCCTGCATCGTGCGCTGCATCGCCTCGCGAATCTGGGCGGTCGGGGTCGAGCCCTCGGCATGGCGGAACTTGTCGAGCCGTTCGAGCGCGATGGCTCCTGCATCCTTGCCGAGCGGCTTCTGTGACGCGCCCGGCGTGATCACTTCGGCCAGCCGCAAGCCAGCAGCGCGGCCGAACACCACCAGGTCGATCAGGCTGTTCGAGCCCAGGCGGTTGGCGCCGTGGACGCTGACGCACGCCGCCTCGCCGACCGCGAACAGCCCGGGGACGACGCTTTCGGGATCGCCATCTTTCAAGGTGACGACTTCGCCATGATAATTGGTCGGGATTCCGCCCATGTTATAATGGACCGTCGGGGTCACCGGAATCGGCTGGCGGGTCAAATCGACATTGGCGAAAATCTTCGCGGTTTCCGAAATTCCGGGCAGCCGCTCGGCCAAGATCTTAGGGTCGATATGGTCGAGATGGAGGAAGATATGGTCCTTATGCTCGCCAACCCCGCGGCCTTCGCGGATCTCCATCGCCATAGAACGTGACACGACGTCGCGGCTGGCGAGGTCCTTGGCGCTCGGCGCATAGCGCTCCATGAACCGCTCGCCCTCGGAGTTGGTCAGGTAGCCACCCTCGCCGCGCGCGCCTTCGGTGATCAGCACCCCCGCGCCGTAAACGCCGGTCGGGTGGAACTGGACGAACTCCATATCCTGGAGCGGCAGCCCGGCGCGGAGCACCATCGCATTGCCGTCGCCGGTGCAGGTGTGTGCGCTGGTCGCCGAGAAATAGGTCCGCCCGTAGCCGCCGGTCGCGAGCACCACGGCTTGCGCGCGGTAACGGTGGATCGAGCCGTCATCGAGGTTGAGCGCGATCACGCCGCGGCATTCGGGGCCATTGGCGCCGTCTTCCATGATTAGGTCGAGCGCGAAATATTCGATGAAGAAGTCGGCGTCATATTTGAGGCTCTGCTGGTAGAGCGTGTGGAGCATCGCATGGCCCGTGCGGTCGGCGGCAGCACATGTGCGCTGCGCGGCCGGCCCCTCGCCCATATTCTGGGTCATCCCGCCGAACGCGCGCTGGTAGATTTTGCCGTCCTCGGTGCGGCTGAACGGCAGTCCGGCATGCTCGAGCTCGTAGACCGCCGCGGGCGCCTCGCGGCACAGATATTCGATCGCGTCCTGGTCGCCGAGCCAGTCGGAGCCCTTGACCGTATCGTACATGTGCCAGGTCCAGTGATCGGGGCCCATATTGCCGAGGCTGGCGGCGATCCCGCCCTGCGCCGCGACGGTATGGCTGCGGGTCGGGAAGACCTTGGTGATGCACGCGGTCTTGAGCCCCTTTTCGGCCGCGCCCATGGTCGCGCGAAGTCCCGCGCCGCCGGCGCCGACGACGACGACGTCGAAGACATGGTCAATAATCTTGTAGGCGGTCATTTATGCGGTCCCAAAGGCGATCTTTGCGAGCGCGAACAGGCTCAACGCCGCCCCCGCGATCGCGACCATGCTGAAAAAGTAATGCAACCCGAGGCGATTGCCCTCGGTGTGGACGTAATCGTCGACCACGACCTTCATCCCGTCGAGGCCGTGCTTGAAGGCGGTGATCACGAACAACGCCATCGGTACCGCACCGGCGGGCCCGCTCAGCCATTCGGCGAGCGTGCGCTGGGCGAGGTCGGGGAGCAGCATCAGCGAGAAGATCAGCCACAGCGACAGAAGCACCAAAGCGACGCTGGTGAAGCGTTCTTCAAGCCAGTGCCCCCCACCATGACCGGCCGACCCGAGCCCGCGCACCTTGCCCAGTGGAGTGGCACTCGTTTCGATGCTCATCGATTGACTCCCAGCAATACGAACCACGTCACCGCGGTCGCGAACAGCGCAGCGGCGATGGTCAGCACGGCGAACAATTTGTTGATCTTGAGTTCATAGCCCGATCCGGTGTCCATCACGAGGTGGCGCAGCCCGGAAAAGAAATGCTGCCAGAACGCCCAGGTCAGCCCGACCAGCACGATCATCCCGACGGGGTGCGTCGCGACGGTGACAAAGTCGGCAAACACCGGACCGCTTTGGGCGATTGCGAGCAGCCACCACGTCAGCACCGCGAGCCCGACGACGGTCAGCGCGCTCCCGGTCAGGCGGTGAAGGATCGAGACCGTCATGTGCGGTTCCCATTTGTAGATCGACAAGTGCGGCGACAGCGGTCGCGACGGAGGTGCGGTCATGGGTCGTTGGCGCCTGCGGTGGATGTGCCGTGTCCACCTAGTTGCCATCGCGGCGAGTAGCAAGATTGGCGACAAGCTAACCGCCCTTTAACCATTTGCCCGCACAAGCCTGCCAACAGGCATTCAGGCGGGATCGAATTCATATGGCTAGTGTGGTTCACGGTACGAACGACAATTACGATCTCGTCCGGGGTTTGCAATTTTACGACACCAGCGGCGATCTTCCCGGCCGCGCGCGCTTGCTGTGGTCGCATATCCACCACGCCAGCCTCGACATGGCGCGCGACTTCTGGCGCCGCTATGCGCAGTCGCCCGAAGTGAAAGAGACGATCGACGTCGCCAAGATCGAGCAGCTCGCGGCGCGTATCACGCCCTATATCGCAAGCAAGTTCGAACGGCTCGACCAACCCGAATGGACCAACCAGGCGCGAGTCTATGTCGAGCAGGCATTGGGCAATGGCCTGACCCTGTCGACCCTCCTCGCCGGTGTCGCGGCCGAGACCGAGGCGGCGTTCGTCGCGCTGCGCGGCTGTGTCTCGGGCGACGACGAACAGATCGCCTTCGCACGCACGCTGTCCGATATCCAGGCGCTCGAAGTCGACGCCTTCATTCATCACGCCATCGCCATCACCCGCGCCGATAGCGAAAAGAGCCAGGCGCGCCAGGCGAGCGAATTCAACCAGAAGGTGCTCGGTGTGGTCCAGAATTGCACCCGCGAAAGCGAGGAACTGCGAGCCCAGGCGACCGTCACCTCGGCCTCGGCGCGCGGAATGCTGGGCAAGACCAGCGAAGTCGCGGCGGCGGCCGAGCAGTCGGCGATCGCGATGCGCGAAGCGGCGCAGACCGC
>JAJAYY010000205.1 GCA_026785965.1 Sphingomonas bacterium | reverse complement strand
GACATGATCCTCATGCCCGATTTGGGCGCGACCTATGTCTATCCGTTCAGCGCGACCCCGATGCTGATCCTGGTGTGCAACATCGTCGAGCCCTCGACCCGCGAGCTTTACAGCCGCGACCCGCGCTCGACCGCGACCCGCGCCGAGGCCTATCTGAAGGCGACCGGGATCGGCGACACCGTATTCGTCGGCCCCGAAGCCGAATTCTTCATGTTCGACGACGTCCGCTTCGAGGACAGCTACGCGACCAGCTTCTTCAAATTGGACGACATCGAATTGCCGGGCAATTCGGGCCGCGAATATGACGGCGGCAACCTTGGCCACCGCCCGCGTGCCAAGGGCGGCTATTTTCCCGTCGCCCCGGTCGATAGCGCGGTCGACATCCGCGGCGAGATGGTCTCGACGATGATCGAGATGGGGCTGCCGTGCGACAAGCATCACCATGAGGTCGCCGCCGCGCAGCATGAGCTCGGGCTGACTTACGGCAAGCTCGTCGAAACCGCCGACCGCATGCAGGTCTACAAATATGTCGTCCACATGGTCGCGCAGGCCTATGGCAAGACCGCGACCTTCATGCCCAAGCCGATCGCGCAGGACAATGGCAGCGGCATGCACACCCACATGTCGATCTGGAAGGACGGCAAGCCGTTGTTCGCGGGCAATGGCTATGCCGGCCTCAGCGAAATGGCGCTCTACTTCATCGGCGGGGTGATCAAGCACGCCCGCGCGCTCAACGCCTTCACCAATCCGACCACGAACAGCTACAAGCGGCTCGTCCCCGGCTTCGAAGCCCCGGTGTTGCTTGCTTACTCGTCGCGCAACCGCTCGGCCTCGTGCCGCATCCCTTATGGCGCGGGCGAGAAGGCCAAGCGCGTCGAATTCCGCTTCCCCGACGCGATGGCCAATCCCTATCTCGCTTATTCGGCGCTGCTGCTGGCGGGGCTCGACGGCATCCAGAGCCGGATCCACCCGGGCGAGGCGATGGATAAGAATTTGTACGATTTACCCCCCGCCGAGCTGGTCAACGTCCCCACCGTGTGCGGCTCATTGCGCGAAGCGCTCGGGGCGCTCGCCGCCGACCAGGACTTCTTGCTCAAGGGCGACGTCTTCACCGCCGATCAGATCGACGCTTACATCGAATTGAAGTGGGACGAAGTGATGCGCTGGGAAACCACCCCCTCCCCGGTCGAATTCGACATGTATTATTCAAGCTGATCGGGGCGCGCGCCGGCCTCCCGGGATGGCGCCCATTTCGCGGCTGGTTACCTAATCTTCACCCTCGCGCGCCATGATCGCCACATTATGGCATGCGAGGTCCTTTCGATGAACAAGTTCCGGTCTTCGATTCTGGGTGGGAAATCCGCTGTAATCGTCAACCCGGTGGTCGCCGAGAAGCACGGCAGCGAGGCGGTCGGCGACGATCTCGCCTCGGTCGGCATCCCGCGTGACGCCTCGCGCACCGCCAATCACCGTGACGATGATCGCCATCGCCTCCACGGTGAGAGCGCAAGTATCCGTTACAAAAGCGAAATCCACGAGGTCGAGCTGATCAACCTGTCGGGCGGCGGCGCGATGATCCGAGCCGATATCAAGCCGCGGATGTGGGACCGGGTCGACCTGATCCTTGGCGAAGGCGCGGCGTTCGAATGCGCGGTGCGCTGGCTACGCAACGATCGTATCGGGCTTGAATTTGCCCACGAAACCAAGATCGACTGCCCGACGGCACAACGCGATGCGCTGTTGCTCGAGGTGATCCGCCGCAGCTTCCCGGATTCGCCTGTCTTGGTCGGCAACTCCGATCCCGAACCCAAGCAGATCCGCACCCAAGCGCTTGAGGCGACCCGCCGCGGCGACCACCGCCATCCGCTGATCTGGAAAGGCCAGATATTGTGGCAGCACGACAGCCATGACTGCCGCCTGCGCAACATCAGCGAATCGGGCGCACTGGTCGATTGCCATGTCGATCTGCCGACCGACGCCGAACTGCTGCTCGACCTCGGTCCGAGCGGCCAATTTTTCGCCACCGTGAGCTGGTCGCGCGGCGGCCAGGCCGGGCTTGCCTTCAAGAACAGCTTTGACCTCGGCGTGCTCGCCAAGGCCCGCCCCGAAGTCGCCCAGCGCAACTGGACCAGGCCCAACTTTCTTAAAGGCCCCGCCAACCAGGCCTCGCCGTGGGCGCCCGAATGGGAACGCAGCTCGCTCGATGAACTGCGCGAAGATCTCGAAGGGTTCATGAAGCACTAAGGCTCAATCCCGGTCGATCAGGCTGGTGATCTTGGTTTCGCGCATCGTCGCATAGGTCACCAGTGACACCAGGATCACCATCGACACATAGACGTAGAACCAGCGCTCGTGCCCGGCACTCTTGAGCGATAACGCGACATATTCGGCGCTGCCCCCGAAGATTGCGTTGGCGATCGCATAAGGCAGCGCGACGCCCAAGGCGCGGATATGGCCGGGGAACAGTTCGGCCTTCACCACTGCGTTGATCGAGGTGTAGCCGGTTACGATCACCAGGCTCGCGGTGACCAGCACGAACGCCGTCAGCGGATCCCGCGCTTGCTCCAGCGCGGTAAAGATCGGCCACGTCAGCAGCGCCCCCGCCGCCCCGAATGCAATCATCAGCGGCTTGCGCCCAACGCGGTCGCTGAGCGCCCCTGCGAGCGGTTGCATGACCATGAACAGCGCCAGTGCGACGGTCATGATCCGCGACGCGGTAACCCGTTCGAACCCGACGCTATTGGCGAGGAATTTCTGCATGTAAGTGGTGTAAGTGTAGAAGGCGAGCGTCCCCCCGGCGGTCAATGCGATGACCAGCAACGCCTCGCGCGGATGGTGGCGGAACAGGCTCGAAAAACTCGACCGCGGACGCGCCTCTTGCTTCGCTTCTAGCTTGAGGAAATTGTCGGTTTCGGCCACCCGCCGACGGATCACGAACGCCACCACCGCGAGCAGCCCGCCGAGCGCGAACGCGATCCGCCAGCCCCACGCCTCGAGCGCCGCCTCGCCAAGCAGCGCCTGCAGCCCGACCAGCAAGACCAGCGCGAGCAATTGACCGGCGATAATCGTGACATATTGGAAGCTCGACCAGAAGCCGCGCCTTTTGGTCCCCGCCATTTCGCTCAAATAGGTCGCGCTGGCGCCATATTCGCCGCCCAGACTAAGCCCCTGGATGATCCGCGCGATCACCAGCAGCGTCGGTGCGATCACCCCCGCCTGGGCATAGGTTGGCGACACGGCGATGATCAGCGATCCGACGCACATCATCGTCATCGACACCGTCAGCCCGGCCTTGCGCCCATGACGGTCGGCATAGATGCCCATCAGCCACGCGCCGATCGGCCGCATCACGAACCCGACCGCGAACACCGCCGCACCGCTCAGCAATTGCGCGGTTTGATCTTCCTTGGGAAAGAAGCTCGATGCGAAATAGAGCGTGAACGCCGAATAGACATACCAGTCGAAATATTCGACCAGATTGCCCGCTGATCCGCCGATGATATTGACCAGCCGGCGCCGCTCGGTCGGCATCGTGTCAATAATCCTTCGACACGCGGACGTTGGCGCTGGTCCGGCCGATGGTCGAGATTGACGACAGCAACGACAGCCAGCGCGTCATTTGATATTCGACCCGTGTCGCCGAATAGCCCTGCCCGTCGCTGATCACTTCGACGAACAATTTGCGGCCCAGATACTTGCCCGCCGAGATCGCGGTTTTCTGTCCGGTGGCGACATCGGCGGGAAGAATTCGCAGCCGGTCGAGCCCGACCGCGCGGCGCACCGCATTGATCGGGTCAAGACTGCCAGACCCCGATTGCAGCGCCGCCACTGCGGTCGCCAGCTGCAACGCCTCGGGCGCCGACAAATTGGTGATCGAAGTGCCGAACAGGATTCGCGACAGCAGTTCGTCTTGCGGCAATTGCGGCACGCTGGTGAAAGCGATTTCAGGCTTCAAGCCGGTGCCCTGGACACTCACTGCGGCGTCGACTCCCTGGACCTGCGCCTCGGCATGGATATCGAGCAATGGATCGGGCGGACTTTCGCCGCGGAAGCGGATCGTGCCACGGTCCAGCCGGAACGAACGCCCGGCGAATTCATAATCGCCCCTGACCAGCCGCGCCAGACCAGTGAAGCGCGGCGCATCGGCCGTCCCGCCGATCGCGAGGTCGGTGGTCCAGCGGCTGTCGATCCCCAGCCCGCGCACGGTCAGATCGCCGCCCGCCACCTTGAGGTCGAGCGCCCACGGCTGGAGCTGGGTAAGTTCGATCACTTCGGCGGGATCGGCCCCGATGCGACGCACCGCGAGTTGCGGAACGCGCGACGCCGCCGAGGCACGGCCGAGCGTGAACCGCCCGCTGTCGAGCCGCAGCGAGCCGCTCACCGTCCCCCCGCCGCCGGCGCGCGACCGCACCGCCAGCGGCCCGGTCACTTCAGCGCGAATATCGTCGCGATCGAGCAGCCGCGCCTTGGCTGCATCGAAGCTCAAGTCGAGTGACGGCGATCCCCCAGCGAAATCGATCGTCCCGCGCCCGCTGAGCGATCCGCCGCCCGGGGTGTTCCCACTGATCTGGTTCAGTGCCAGCCGTGATCCGCTGAACCGCCCGTCGGCCTGCAGCCGTTCGATCACCGTTCCGGTGACCGCGCTTTCGAGCCGCGCACCTTGCGCTTTCAACGACCCGCGGATTTGCGGTGCGACCAGCCGCCCATTGATGTCAGCGCCAATCGCGATCGGCCCCGACAGGTCGAACAGTTCGACCCCCGACAGCCGCCACAGCGTGTCGACCGGCCCTTGATAGCGCAATTGCATCAGCATCGGCGCGTTCATCAATGCGGCGATCGTCGGGCCCGGCCCAAGCGGCGCGAACCGCGCTTGCGCCCGACCGATCGTCTTTCCGTCACTGACCGCCACCGCGCGGAGCGCCGCTTTCGATCCGTCGAGCACTGCCGACAATCCGAGGTCGATCGGTTTCGATGCCAGCACCAGCCCGGCGCGGCTTAAGTTTCGGACCCGCAAGTCGGCGCGCCCGGCGGGCTGCCCGGCCCAGCGATAATTGAGCTTGCCGCTCGCCACCCCACCCAGTCCGAGCTTGGGCCAGAACAAGTCGAGCAGTTGCATCGGCATTGCCTGAATGTCGGCGTGAAGCTCGGGCGCAGTGCCGCTTCGCCCCGACACCGTCGCCCGTCCGCCGCCAAAGCGGATCCGGGTCGGCGCCAGCGCCCAGCCGCCGTCGACCTTGGTCACCACCGCCGCGCTGTCGAGCAGCAGTGCGCGGCGTTCGACCTGGCCCTTGCCGGTGATGCTGATCCGACCCGGCGCGACCTGTGCCAGCGTGACGAATTCGAACGCATGGCCGCGCCTTCCCGACATCGCCGAGCGGACCTCGCCCGCGCCATTGACGAGCTTCGCCTGCGCGGTCAGCCGGGCAAGGCTGATCGAGCCCGACTGCAACCCGCGCGCCTGCAGCGTGCCGTCGATGCTGGTGCGCCCCTCGGCGAGGAGGATGGTACCGTCGATCCGCCCCGATTTCACCGCGATCGGCGGCGGTCCGGGGAAGGTCACGTTGACCGCGCTCAAATGCGCTTCGATCTGCTGATCTTGCCCAACCGGGACGAAGCCGAGCGTCCCGTCGAGCCCGCCGCCGCCGACCTCGAGCTTGCCCGTGAAGCCGCCCAGATCGCTGCGCAGCGATCCGCGCGCGACGCTCCCCGCAACATTGAGCGCGGCGATGTCGATCACCGCGCGCCCGCCTTTGGGCAGCAAGATCCGCCCGGTCGAGGTGAATGGCCCAAGTCGCGACTGGCCAGTGGCGCGATAGTCGTAGCCCGCCGCGGTCGGCGCCAGGAACAGCGTCATCGCCCGCACCCCGAGCGCCTGATTGGGCGAGTCTAGTGTGAGCTCGACTTGCGGCCGCTCGATCCGTCCGTCGAGCCGCAGCTTGAGCGGCCCATATTGCGCTTGAGTGCCGCGCGCTTCGATCAAAAAACTGCCGTCGCGCCGCCGGATACCGCTCCCCGACAGCCTCAGCTTGGGTGAATAAAGCTGCAAATTGGTCAAATGGAGAATGCCGTCCGTGCCGCGTTCGAGGTCGCTTGTCAGCCGCGGCGGTCCGCCCATCAGACCGGCGAAGAAACTATTGTCGAGCCGCCGCACCCACGCCTGCGCCTTGCCGACCACGCGCGAGCCCTTGCCGTTCGGCCCTGGCACGACGTGAAGCTCGGTCTCGACGTCGACGATCCCCAGCCCGGGGATGAGGTAGCGTTTCAATCCGCCCGACAGCAGCACGTCGAAGCGCCCGGTCTTGAGATCGATCAGCAGCGACATCTGGCCGTTGATCTTGTCGCTGCGCAGCGCCAGCCGATCGCCGCGCACGAGCTTGGGCGTCACCGCGAGCATGCCTTCGATGCTGATATTGCGCAAAATCCCGCCCGCGACATCGCCGACCCCGGTCACTGCGGCCGCTTTCAGCCGCAACGGCACCCGCATCGGCCATGGGGTCAGCCGCCCGCGCCCCTCGGCCCGCACGGCGATGAACCCGGTGCGATCGAATGCGACCTGCGGGCTGGTCAGGCGATAGGCATAATCGGCGGTCGCGAAGCCGCCGTCGAGCGTCCAAACCATTCGCACGCTGCGCCCGGTCATGTTGGGGAACAGCGCCGCGGGCCGCAGCAGGTCGAGCCCGACGCTGACCTTGCGATAGCGGTTGCGGGCGAGGTCGATCGCCCCGCGCGCTACCCCGCGCAGCGCCGGCGAGGCCAGTGTCTATTTGCCGTCGAGGATCCGGTTGGCCAGCGTCGCCGCGCCGGTCACGCGCACCCGCGGCGCCGTCAGCCGCTGCAACTTGCCTTTGAGGAACGGCGCCGGGGCGATCGTCCCCGAAAGCCGGAAGCGCCCGCGATCGGCGGCCAGCGCGAGATCGCCGGTCGGACGTCCGCCGAGCAGCAATTGCCCGCGCCCACGCCACCGCGTCCAGCTTCCCGTGCCATCGATGGCAAGGTCGATCGGGCGCCTGGTCCCGGCCAAGGCCGCGAGCAGTCCGTCGCCCGGTGCGATCGCGCGCACGTCGAGCACGAAGCGGTCGCCATCGGGCTCGGCGTCGAGCCGCACCACCAGCCGGTCCCCATCGAGCAACGCGAACCGCAGATCGACCATCGCGCGCCCGGCGCGGATCGTCGCCGCGCCCGAAACGCTGCCGACTCGCTCGCGCCCGCTGACCGCGCGCGCCACTTCAAGTCGGTGGATTTCGAGCTTGCCGATCTCGATGTCGAACCCCGGCAGGATCGGCCCGGTGCGCCCGCTCGGGCGCAGCTTGGGGAGTCGCTCGATCCGCACCTTGTCGGCTTCGAGCCGTTCGATGTGGAGGCTGTTATACATCCACGCCAGCGGCGCCCAGTCGAGTTCGATTTCGGGGCTGGTTGCGAACACGCCTTGGGGATCGGCGACGGTCACCCCGCGCAGCCGGGTCTTGCCGAAAATCGATCCCTCGATCCGCGCCACGCCGATGCGCAGCCCGGTCGCGGTCTCAATCTTGTTGATGCGGTCAACCAGGAAGCGGTGTCCCGGCGCCGTGTCGAGCACGATCAGCCCGACCAGTGCAATCAGCACCAGCGCGACGATCAGCGCGAACAATTCCTCGGCCAGCCGCCGCAGCCACGGTTTGCGCGGGCGGGCAATGATCGTCTCGGCGTTCACCTAGAAAGCCTGGCCAAGGCTGACTGTGACCGCGATGCGGCTGTCGCTCGCCTGGCGGTTAAGCGGGGTGCCGACGTCGATCCGGATCGGCCCGAACGACGAATAATAACGCGCCCCGATCCCCGCCCCCAATTGCCAGCGTCTCAGGTCGGGCACCGATCCAGTAGTCAGCGTGCCGCCGTCGAGGAACGGGACAATCCCAAAATTGCCCCCGAAGGCCTTTAACCGAACGCGCGCCTCAAGCCCGAATTCGGCCAGGCTACGCCCGCCGATCGGGTCGCCGTCGGCGTCGCGCGGGCCGAGCCGTTGATAGCCATAGCCGCGCACCGACCCGCCGCCGCCGGCATAAAAGCGCCGCGACGGGGCGATCATGTCGCGGCTCGCCCCGCCGATCGTCCCGAGCCGAACCCGTCCCGCAACCACCACCTTGGCGCCGACCGGATGATAAGCGCTCGCGTCGATTTGCGCGCGAACATAGCCAAAGCTGCCATTCTGGAACGAGATTTCGGGGCTTACTCGGCCAAGCAAACGAAACCCGCGCGTCGGGTCGAGCAGATCGTCGCTGCCGTCATAGCCAAGGCTCGCCGGAACCGCGCCGATCAGGAAGGTGCGCCGCCGCTCGATCCCGGTCGCGACGATCGTGTCGCGTTCGTCGCTCGCGATCAGCTCGCCGCCAAGCGACCAGGTCCATTTCTTCTGCCAGATGAAATTGCTCTGCCGCTCGATTCCGCCTGACAGCGAGAAAGTCCGCGCCGCATAAGCCGCCCGATCGACATGGCTCGCGACGATTTGCGCGTTCAAGACCTGGTCGCGGCGCTTGAAATTGTTGCGCCGGATCGACACTGCGGCAAGCTGCTCCTGCGTCCCCGCAACCCCGCGCAGCGTCAACGCGCCTTCGGGATTGAAGAAGTTGCGATGCTGCCAGCTCGCCTCGGCGCGCACCCCCTCACCGGTGCCATAACCCAGCTCGCCCGCGACCGTGCGCAGCGGCGCGGGCTCGAGCCGGACATCGAGGTCGATTACTTTCCCGCCTGCGACAGGAATAGTCTTCACTTCCGCCGACGCCACCAGCCCGGTGGCGACCAAGGCTCGGCGCAGATCGTCGACCTCACTGCGCTCAAAGCGGTCGCCTTGCTTAAACCGCGCGATCCGCCCGACGTGGCGCGGCGAGAAGGGCGGCGACCCGCTTACCCTGATCACCCCGAACCGCCCGACCGGCCCGGGCGCGACCGGCAGGTTGAGGCTCGCGGTACCCTGGTCGTGGTCGATGACGATGTCCTGCTCGCCGATCGCGGCGGTGGCGAAGCCTTGCTCACCCAGCGCAATGCGCAACGCATTGCCGGCGGCGATCACCTGCTCGGCGATCACCGGATCGCCCGCCTTGACCGCGAACGCCGCGCGCAACTGGCCCGAATCGCCGCCCGCCGCATCGAGTCCCGGAAGCGCGACCGTGGTAAAGCGATAGCGCTGCCCGGGCACCGCGCGCAGAGTGATCGTCACCGTCCCCTCGCCGACCGCAATCTCGGGCTCGACGACCGCGTCATAATAGCCTTGCGCCCGCAGCAGTTCGGCGAGCAATTCGACGTCGGCGCGCGCGCGACGGTCGATCTGGGCGGCGTTGGCGCCGTCCTTGCGGCCCTCGATCAGCGCGGCTTGCTTGTCAAAGTCGCGCCGCACCGCCTCGTTCGCCTCAATCCCGTCGATCCCGGCGAGCGTCACGCGGTAGCGCCGCGCCGCGCCATCGTCGTCGACCAACACCGCCTCCGCCGGCGGCGGAGAGCCGGCTTCGGCCGTCGTGTCTGTTGGTTGATCGGGGATCGGCTCGGGCGTGCCGAGGTCGGGCCACTCGACGCCGAGGTCGGGCATCGCATCGAGCGGCGCTGACGGGTCGATATCGGCGCCGGCCGCGGGTGCCAGCGGCGGTGCCTGCTGGGCAATTGCGGGCGTAACCAGGACCAATCCAGCCCCGGCCGCCGCTATCGCATATGTGGCCCCGCGCCCGATCACCTTGGAAAACATCGGGGGAGCCTAGCTATGCTCCCTGAACGAAGCCAGTCTTAGTGGACCGTGCCGCGCACTTCGTCGCTGCTGAGCGTGGCGATGACCCGCTCGATCTGCCGCCAATGGCAGAAGCGGATCACATTGCCCGCATCACGACTGTGCTCGGCGCGGCTCGCGGCTTCGAAACCGGCGTCGTCGCCAAAGGCGTCGATCAGCTTCGTCGCATCGGCCAGCGCTACGCGTCCGTGAATGAATGGCATGTTCATCACGCTTCATTACCGCGGCGCCCCTTTCGACCCGGCGCACAGAAGCGGTCAATGCTTCGTCAACCATCTTGCTGCTGGCCGCGCCCGGCACGCTCTGCCATGACGCGGTTCATGACCAAGCGCGATCCAGTGGCCGGCGGTTTCTTCCTCATCGTCCCGCTCATCGCGGGCTTTTCATGGGGGCTGGCGAACGACGTTGCGCTGAACGGTGCGCTGATCGGGCTGGCGGTGGGCATCCTGCTCGCGCTCGCGGTGTGGCTGTTCGATCGCGCGCGGCGTCCGCGTTAGGCGACCTTCCGCCCCGCCCAGATCACCCGTCCGATGCAGATGATATCGATCAGCGCGCGGTCGGGCCAGTCGGGATAGGCCGGATTGTCCGACTGAACCGTCACCCGCCGTCCGAACGGTTGCAGCGCCAGCCGTTTGACCAACAGTGTTTCATCGACCCTCAGCACATAGATGCCGTCGCGCAGCCGGTCGGCCGCATCGTCAAGGTCGACCAGAATATCGTCCCCTGCAGTCAGCGACGGCGCCATCGAATCGCCCTCGACTCGGATCACCGACAATTTGCTCGCCGGGGCATGGGTCAGCGCCCTGAGCCACGCCGCATCGAACGCGAAATAAGGCCGTGTTCCGCCATCATCGTCGAACGATCCGGGGCCGGCCGATGCCCGCACCGCGCTGCGCGTGACCGGTACCAGGAGCCCGGTTTGAAGCTCTGGATCGCCCGCTGGCCCGCCGAGCATTGCATCGGGAACCGCGAAATAGCGCGCCAACGTCCGGCGGTCGCGCTCGGGCAATCGGCGCGGCGTCCCCTTGCGCAAATATTGCTGGATATAGGCGTCGTTACGCCCAAGCAGGCGCGACAGCCCCGCCAGGCTCTCGCCGCGTTCCGTACAAAGTCGTTCGAGCGTGGCACGCGCGGCATCAGACATGGTTAAGGGCATATCATAGGAAAATACCTAGACAAGTAGGAAACGCGTTGGAATGGAGCAATTGCCGAGTCGCAACATGATTGCGGGGGACTAGCAGTGCACCTTCTTCGAGAGGTTGAGAAATTCTTGCGGACGAGCGAGGTTCCTGCGGCCCGCTTCGGGCGCGAGGCGATGCGCGATCCGCGCTTTGTGTTCGACCTGCGCAGGGGCCGCGAGCCGCGACTGTCGACGATCGATCGGGTGCTCGCTTATTTGAAGTCCGAACAATGATGCGGGTTCCCTTGTCGGCCGCCGCAGCGGGGCTGCTGCGCTCGCTGCTGGCCCGCGCCGGGGTCGATCGCGACAGGATTTACCTCACGGATTTCCGCTCAACCGATTGGCAATCGCTTACCTTCGTCGGCGAGCGGCATGAAATATGCCTTCGCCTCGCCGCGCCCGACGCCGCCTTGCTGGTCGATCGGCTAAGCGACCGGCTTGAAGACGTCGAGTGGAATATTCCGGGGCAGATCGTCGCCGATATCGGCCTCGACGGTCCGCCGGTCACCGGCCGTGACGGCTCGGTGCTGCTCAACCTTGAAGCGCTGACCATCGCCGAATGAGGAGCGCCTAGCGCAGCGAACGGCGAATGTCGGCGAGCGCCGCGTGGAGCGCCGCGCTGGCGTCCGGCCGAACCGGATCGGTCGGCGGTGCCGCCTCGCGACCCTGGTCAAGAAAATTGCTGATTCGGGCGGCCAGTTCGCCGGGGTCGGGAAGCGGCTCGGGCTTGAACAATTGCACCACTCGCGAATCAGCCGCGAGCGGGGTGATCGGATCGTCGAGCAACAATTCGTCGGTTGACTGCGCGGTGATGATGAACTCGATCGGCTCAAACCGTTCGCGCTCCGGCCCATGCCCCGATTCAATTCGGCCAAGCCCGACCAGCGCCGCCACAACCACCGCGACGCCGCCCATCACCGCCACGCCGCCAAGCGCGAATCCGTGGAGCGGAAGCAGCATGACCAAGGCGAAGCCAGCGGCCCCGCTCAAGCTCAAGGCGGCAAGCAGGTCGACGGCGCGCTCGATCGGCGGACGGGGTGCGGTAAAGTTCATCGCGCGACCATGCCGCAAAACCGTCAAGACTCGCTTAATCGCCGTTTAGCGTGCCTCGATCGCCGCGATCAGCGCCGCGGTGAACGCCGCGACATCGTCGGGGTTGCGGCTGGTGATGATATTGCCATCGGTCACCGCCGCCTCGTCGACCACCTCGGCGCCGGCATTTCTTAGGTCGGTACGGATCGAGGGCCAGCTCGTCGCACGGCGCCCGCGCAGCACGTCGGCCTCGACCAGCAGCCACGGCGCATGACAGATCGCCGCCACCGGCTTGCCCGCGCCGGCGAACGCCTTGATCAGCGCCACTGCTGCTGAATCGGCCCGCAAGCGGTCGGGATTGCCGACCCCGCCAGGCAGCAACAGCGCATCATAATCCGCTTCGCGCGCCTCGGCGATGGTCAGATCGGGGGCAATTTTCTTGCCCGGCTGATCGTGGACCGTGCCCATGATCTCGGCCATGTCGGGCGACGCCAGAGCCACCTCGGCGCTTTTGGCGAGGAGAATCTCGCGCGGGCCGAACAGCTCGCTTTCCTCGAACCGGTTGGTCGCCATGATCAGCACTCGTGCCTGGTCGATCTTGGGCATTTCGCATCCTTTGGAACATCCGCGCCATCTCGCGCACTTCACCGGCTCAACGTGATAAGGCAGGAAAAGGATGCTGCGTCACAGCAATGATAGCGAACCGGGCTACAGCCGCCAGAAAAAGGGCCGCGCATGGGCCTATTTCGACGGCGACAAGCGCGTCACCGACCGCGATGAGATCGACCGCCTCAATGCGCTCGCGCTCCCCCCGGCCTATGTCGAAGCCTGGTTCTGCAAGGACGCCAACGGCCACATCCAGGCGACCGGCAAGGACGCCCGCGGGCGCAAGCAATATCGTTACCACGCCGATTATCGCGCGCAGAAGGACGCGGCGAAATATGACGGATGCCGCGAATTCGGCGAGGCGCTGCCCAGCTTGCGCAAGCGCGTCGAAGCCGATCTGAAAAAGCGCAAGATCGAGCGCGACGCGGTGCTGGCGGCCGTTGTCCGGTTGCTCGACACCGAGCATATGCGCATCGGCAACGAACACTATGCCAAGGCCAACAAGAGCTTCGGACTGTCAACGCTGCGCTCGCGTCACCTCAGCCGCAAGCGCGGCACGATGAAGATGCGCTACACTGGCAAGCATGGCATCGTCCACGAAGCGACCATTACCGACGCCAGCTTGAAGCGCATCGTCGGCCAGTGCCAGGACCTGCCCGGCCAGATGCTGTTCCAATATCTCGATGGCGACGGCGAACCCCACCCGATCACGTCGGCCGACGTCAACGATTACATCCGCGAAGCATCGGGCGGCGATTTCACCGCCAAGCATTTCCGCACGTGGGGGGCGAGCGTGATCTTCTTCGAGCAATTGCTGGCTTCGGGTGAGGGCGAGCGCCAGACGCTCAAGACCGCGCTCGAGCCGGTCGCCGAGGCGCTCGGCAACACCCCGACGATGAGCCGCAAATCCTATGTTCACCCCACCCTGATCGAGGCGCTGGCCGACGATCCGCGCGACCCGCTCCACGGCATGAAGCGGCCGCGCGCGCGGCGCCGCTTGTCGAGCGCAGAAACCGCGCTCCTCGCTTACCTCAAGAAGAAACCGAAGCGCGCGCGGCGCAAATAGCCCTCGCCGTGCGGAGAAGCGAACAGCTGGACTTGATCCCTCCCCCTGCCCCCGCCATGACGCCCCGATGAAACCTCCGACGATCGCCCCGACCCTCGACTG
>JAJAYY010000204.1 GCA_026785965.1 Sphingomonas bacterium | reverse complement strand
GCGCCGCCCCGCGCCATACACCGCGCCGGTCCACAGCAAGGCGGCCGGGCTATACATGATCGCCACCATGTCCAAGCAGCATGCCGATGCGCGCGGGTTCGACGACGCGTTGATGTTCGACTGGCGCGGCCAGGTCGCCGAGGCGACCGGCGCCAACGCTTTCTTCATCCGCGAGGGCAAGCTCTACACCCCGACCCCCGATTGCTTTCTCGACGGGATCACGCGCCGCACGCTGATCGACCTGGCGCGTCGGCGCGGGGTCGAAGTGATCGAGAAAGCGATCTGGCCCGAAGAACTGGAAAGCTTCGAGCAATTCTTTCTGACCGGAAGCGCGGCCGAAGTGACCCTGGTCCAGTCGGCCGGGCCGTGGTCGTTCGAAATTGGTGACCTGTCACGCCAGTTGCAGCGCGACTATGATGATCTGGTTCACCATCGACCTGTCAATAGTTAGCGTTTTCAGCCTGTTGCGCGTTCATCATTTGTTTTTTATTTCCCGCCGATAAGCATCGACCAAGCGAGAAAAAGAGGCGGAGTAAACGTCGTTGAAGCCGAGCGCGGTGATGCATGAAACGCTGCGCAACGTGGACCGCCTTTCAGGGCGGATTCGCCGCAAGGCGACGATTGGCGAGGCGATGGCGCTTCGCACGCCAAGCAATCCGCGCGACAGGGCGGTGCGCAAAGCGCAGCTCGACGCCTTCGTCCGTCTGGTCCCGGCGACCCTGGTCACCCAGCTGCTGGTCGCCGCGGTGCTGGTCGCCACGTTCCGCACGACCATCGACGGCTTCTGGCTTGGCCTGTGGTTCGGCGGCGCGCTGGTGCTGTGCTTTGCGCGCTTCGTGCGCGCCATGAGATTGCGGCGCGATCGCCAATATGCGCTCGAGCATCCGGCGAGCATGCACACCATTTGCCTGATCATTTCGGCGCTCGCATTGCTGTGGCTGGTTCCGCCCCTGTTCTGGTTCGAGCAGGCCGATGCCAACCAGCGATTGTTCCTGTGTGTGCTTGTCGCCGCCTTGATGAGCGCGGGTACGCTGACGATGGTCTCGGTGCCGCCGGCGGCGCTGATGTACGTCGTGCTGATGCTGGTCGCGTCGAGCGTGATCACCTTCAAGCTCGACCTGCTGCCGATGCTGTTCCTCGGGCTGATCTATGCCGCGATGCTGTTGTGGGCGGTGATCAGCAACGCGCGCCATTTCATCGACCATGTTCGCGCCCGCTTCGAGCTTGAGGAACGCGGCGAGATCATCCAATTGCTGCGCGAATTCGAGGCCTCGGGATCGGGCGGGCTGTGGGAGCTCGACAGCGAATTGCGGCTGGTCAACATCTCGCACGAATTGGCGAGTGCGATCGGTCGTACAGTCGAGGACGTGATCGGAATGCAGTGCCGCGACCTGCTCGATCCGGGCAATAAAGCGAGCGAATTCTCGACCGGGATGCGCAGCCTGTTCGATCATTTCGCGCGCGGCAACGCGTTCCGCGACCTTGCCGTGCCAGCCTTTGTCAGCGGCCGCTGGTGGTCGCTGTCGGGCAAGCCGATCCGCGACCTCGACGGCGTGATCATCGGCTGGCGCGGGGTCGGTTCGGACATTACCGACCTGCGTCTGTCGGGCGATGACGCGGTGCGAGCGGCACGCCGCGATCCGCTGACCGGGCTCGCCAACCGCCTGCTCGTGCGCGAGCTGCTTGAGGAAAGCCTGCTCAGGCAATGGCGCGAGGAACGCGACTGCGGCTTGTTGCTGGTCGACCTCGATCGTTTCAAGCTGGTCAATGACACGCTTGGCCACGCGATCGGCGATCAACTGCTGGTCGAGGTCGCGCGCCGGCTTGAGGCGTCGGTCGGCAGCGGTGGTCGGGTCGGGCGGCTCGGCGGCGATGAGTTCGCAATCGTGTGGCACAATGGAGCCGAGCGCGATACGCTCGCCGCGCTGGCCGATCGGATCATCACCGATCTGTCGCGCAGTTTCCGGATCGGCGCGGCCAGCCTCCATGTCGGCGCGACGCTGGGCATTGCGCGCGGGCCGGTCGACGGCGCGCGCGAAGAACTGCTGATGCGCAACGCCGACCTCGCGTTGTACCGCGCCAAGAAAGCCGGCCGCGGCGGCTACGCATTTTTCGAATATTCGATGTTCGAGGCGGCCGAGGACCATCGCCTGCTCGAGAATGACGTGCGCAATGCGCTCAACGGCGACGGCCTCCAGCTGGCCTATCAGCCGATCATCAATTCGGCGTCGGGCGCGGTGGTGGGCCGCGAAGCGTTGCTGCGCTGGCGCCACCCGACCCGCGGCGACATCCCGCCCGACCTGTTCGTGCCGATCATCGAGGATGCCGGGCTGATCCACCAGATTGGCGACTGGGTGATTCGCGAAGCCTGCGCCGAGGCCGCGTCGTGGCCCGAGCCGCTGACTATCGCGGTCAACATTTCGGCCGCGCAATTGACCGGGGCGGGGCTTGCCCAGACCGTGCTCGGCGCGCTTGCCGCGAGCGGGCTTGACCCGGCGCGGCTTGAGCTCGAGGTGACCGAAAGCGTGTTCCTTGGCGATGACGCGACGACGCTCACCTCGCTTGAACGGCTGCGCGCGCTGGGGGTGCGGATGGTGCTCGACGATTTCGGCAAGGGTTATTCGTCATTCGGCTATTTGAGCCGCGCCAAATTTTCCAAGATCAAGATCGACCAGAGTTTCGTCCGCGCCGCCGCCGATGGCGAGCGCGAGAGCGTCGCGATCGTCCATGCGATCCTCGCGCTGGCGCGCGGGCTGGGGGTCGAAACCACCGCCGAAGGGGTCGAAACCGCCGCCCAGGCCAAGGTCATGCGGCGCCTCGGGTGCACCCAGCTCCAGGGCTTTTTGTTCGGCCGACCGGTGAGCGCCGAACTGCTCCGCGGCGACGATCCCGAAGAGCGCTTGCTGGCTAACGGGTGAGCGCAATGCGCGCCCGCGTGCCTGCCCCCTTTTCACACGGCGCGACCCCGCTATAAGCCCGCCGACGCGGTCACCCCGCGGAGCAGGCTGCTGGGGCGTCGCCAAGTGGTAAGGCACCGGTTTTTGGTATCGGCATTCGCAGGTTCGAATCCTGCCGCCCCAGCCAGCTTTGCGCGCCTGCGGCGCGACTTGCGTTGAAAATGCGCGCGAAAATTCGTCTCCCGCACGCCACGAAAAGATTGACTTTGGTTAACAAAATCTTAATGTGGTTTACAAGGTTGGCGCTCGGTCTGTGTTTGTCGGGCGGCGCAATGACCACACAGTATCGGCTGTTCGACTCCCCGTCCGACAGTCGATGAGCTGACTTCCGGGTCCATTCATATGATGAACCCGGAGGTCAGCTCGCAAATTGCGAGCCCTTGGGCGAAGCGTGGCGCGGGTGAGAGCCAAGTCGCTTCGGCCGATCATTGGGCCATTGGTTGATTTCCAGGGCGGTCGAACCGATCGTCCCGGAAATCAGCTCGTTTCTAAGAGGCATCGCCAATGCCTCTGGAAATGAGCTCCTTCATGATTTCCGAGGTGCCGCCGTAGATCCGCGCCACGCGCGCGTCGCGCCATAGCCGCGCGATCGGATATTCGTTCATGTAACCGGCGCCGCCGTGAAGCTGGAGCGCGGCATCGCACGCGTCCCATTGCATCTCGCTGTGCCACAGCTTGGCCGCGCTCGCTTCGGCGGGCGTGAGCTTGCCCGCGATGTGGCGCGCGATCGCCCAGTCGAGGTGCGCCCAGCCGACCTGGAGCCGCGCTTTCATGTCGGCCAACGTGAAGCGTGTGTTCTGGAAATCAAGGATACGCTTGCCGAACGCAGTGCGATCGGCGGTGAACTTGACCGCTTCGTCGAACGCGCGCTGGGCCGCGCCCTGGCTCTGTACCGCGATCGACAGTCGTTCCTGCGGCAACTGGCTCATCAACATCGCAAAGCCGCCATGCTCGGCGCCGAGCAGGCGGTCGGCGGGAAGCGCGATATCGTCG
>JAJAYY010000203.1 GCA_026785965.1 Sphingomonas bacterium | reverse complement strand
GGGACTCGGCTGTGGCCGATGTCGACTCCCGAGCGGCCCAAGCACCTGCTTCCGCTGATCGGCGATTCGAGCCTGTTCGAGCAGACCCTCGCGCGATTCGGCGATGGCGAACGCTTTGCACCGCCGATCGTCGTCGCCAATGAAGCGCAGGCGCGCGAGCTCGGCGAGTTGCTCGCCGCGCACGACGGGGCCCGCCTCGTGCTTGAGCCAATGAAGCGCGACAGCGCCCCGGCGATCGCGCTCGCGGCGCTGATCGCCGATCCCGACGACCTGCTCCTGATGACTCCGAGCGACCATCACATCGCTGACGTCGCTGCCTTCCATGCCGCGATCGATGCCGGGCGCGCAGCAGCCGAGGCGGGCGACATCGTGACCTTCGGAATTGAGCCTGATCACCCCGCGACCGGCTACGGCTACATCGCTGCAGGGTCGGGCGCCTCTGATTTGAAGAAGGGGGGCGTGCGGCGGGTCGATCGGTTCGTCGAGAAACCCGATACCGAGCGCGCGCAGGTGATGCTCGACGCCGGCGGCCATTATTGGAACGCTGGGATATTCCTCGCCCGCGCCGCGACCTGGCTTGCGGCGTTGGAGCGCCACGTCCCGCAAATCGGCGCTGCAGCGCGCGCGTCGATCGCCGCGCAGCCGCGCGACGCCGCTGTGATTCGTCCCGAGCGCGAGGCGTTCGCGCGCTCGCCGGCCCAGTCGATCGATTATGCGGTGATGGAGAAGGAAAAAGCGATCTCGGTCGTCCCGGTCGCGATGGGCTGGTCCGACATCGGCAGTTGGCAATCCTTGTTCGACGCCGCGCTGCGCGACGACGATGACAACAGCATCGGCGAAGGCCACGCCGCATTTGGCAGCGCGGGCATACTGATCCGCTCGTCGGGACCGCGGGTCGCGGCGATCGGGGTCGAAGGTCTGGTCATCATCGCCACGCCCGACGCAGTGCTGGTGGTGCCGCGCGACCAATCGCAACGCGTGCGTGAAGCCGCCGCCTGGTATGACAAGGAAATCAAGCCATGACCCTTCGCCAACTTGGCACCAGCGACATGATGGTCGCGCCGCTCGCGCTTGGCGGCAACGTGTTCGACTGGACCGCCGATGAGGCGACCAGCTTCGCAATTCTTGACGCCTTCGTCGCTGCCGGTGGCACGATGATCGACACCGCCGACGTTTATTCGGCGTGGGTCCCGGGGCATAAAGGCGGCGAGAGCGAGGCGCTGATCGGGCGCTGGCTCAAACGCGATCCCGCCAAGCGCGACCAGGTCGTGATCGCGACCAAGGTCGGGTTCATGGCCGGACTCGCTCCTGGCACCATCGCCCCGTCGTGCGACGCTTCGCTGGCGCGGCTCGGGATCGACCGTATAGATCTTTATTATCAGCACAGCGACGACCCCAAAGTGCCCTTGAGCGACAGTCTTGGCGCGTTCGATACGCTGGTGAAGGCGGGCAAGGTGCGTGCCATCGGGCTGAGCAATTTCACCGCCGACCGGGTCGAGCAAGCGCTCGCCGCCTGCCACGCCAACGCTCTTGAGCTGCCGGTCGCGCTGCAGCCGTGGTTCAACATGCTCGAACGCGACAAGTTTGAAGGCGCGTTGAGCGACGTCGCAATGGGTCACGGCCTTGCGGTATTTCCTTATTACAGCCTCGCCAACGGCTTCTTGAGCGGCAAATATCGCTCGAAGGACGACCTCGGCAAAAGCCCGCGCGGGCTGCGCAATATCGCTTATCTTGAGGGCAAGGGACCACGCGTGCTCGCCGCGCTCGACGCGGTCGCCGCCGAAACCGGCGCCAGCCTCGCCACCGTCGCGCTCGCCTGGACCAAGGCCCAGCCCGGTATCACCGCCCCGATCGCCAGCGCGACCAGCCTCGATCAATTCGCCGATCTGGCGGCCGCACTCAAGCTTGATCTGACCCCGGGCCAGCTCGAAGCGCTCAATCGGGCGAGCGAGTGATCAGCATCCTCTATTGTTCGGGGATCAACTCAATCACGTCGGTCAGCGATTCAAACCGCGGCGCGGGAAGCACCATCCGCCACCGCCGTTGATCGATCCGCTCGACCCATGCGGCGACGTCGCGCTCGGGGTCGCGGCCATATTGCATCGTCCGTGTCTCATCGCCGAGCACCAGCGCGCCAAGGAACACCTGGCGCATCGCGTCGCTCGGGAAGATCAGCCCGACCGGACGCTGCGATCCGGTCAGCTTGGCGAACCCTTGGACGTCGCGCTCCTGTTGAACGCGGCACGCAAACGCCGGGTAAGCGATATAATCGAGCAATCCTTCGCTCCGTGCGCCAAGCTTGATCACTCGGCAGCGGTAGCGACCATTGGGAATTGCGCCGGGGATTGCGGCGTCGGGATCGAGCAGCCGCCCTTCGCTCGCGACCTCTGCGGCATGGCCTCCGGCGCGCGCCCGGGCCAGCGCTGCGGCGAAGCTGGCGCGCCAGTCGCGTAGCCGATTGCGGTCACTGTCGGTGACCACCGCGCGCCAATCGTGACTCGCGGCGGGCAGCGCGACGCTGCCTTTGGGGATTGAAGCACAGCCGCTAATCGCGACGAGCAAGGCGGCGGAAAGGAGAATTCGCATGACGCCGAGTCTAAGCCGCGGTCCAGCCGCCGTCCATGCTCAGGTTGGCGCCGGTGATCGACGCCGCTTCGTCGCGCGCCAGGAACAACGCCAGCGCAGCGACCTGTTCGGGCGTCACGAACTGCTTGGTCGGTTGTGCCGCCAGCAACACGTCGTTGATCACTTGCTCGCGGGTCAGGCTGCGGGCCTTCATCGTGTCGGGGATCTGGTTCTCGACCAGCTTCGTCCACACATAGCCGGGCGAAATGCAATTGGCGGTCACGCCGTCCTGCGCGCATTCGAGTGCAACCGACTTGGTGAAGCCGGCGACGCCATGCTTGGCGGCGACATAGGCCGATTTGTTGGGGCTCGCGACTAGGCTATGCGCTGAGGCGGTGTTGATGATCCGGCCCCAGCCCTTGGCGCGCATCTGCGGCAGTGCCAGCCGCGTGGTATGGAACACTGCGGTCAGGTTGATCGCAATGATCGCGTCCCATTTTTCGGGCGGGAATTCGGTCACCGGGGCGACGAACTGGATCCCGGCATTGTTGACCAATATGTCGGGGCTGCCGATTTCGGCGGTGCAGCGCGCGATCATCGCGTCGATCGCGTCGGGCTTGGATAAATCGGCCCCATCGTAAAGCGCCTTGGCGCTCGACGTCGCTTCAATCTCGGCGCGGATCGCCTCGATCTCTTGCCTGTCGCCGAACCCGTTGAGCATCACCGCCGCGCCCTCGGCGGCAAAAGCGCGGGCGATGGCGAGGCCGATCCCCGAAGTCGATCCGGTCACCAGCGCGCACTTGCCTTCTAGCAACATCAAATTCCTCCATTGATTGCCGCTGCTGTCGCGGGCCGGCGCGGCTTTTGCAACCGTTACGGCTGTGGAGCATTGAGGGGGCAACGAACAGGGAGACCAGACATGCGGTTGGGCGATGCGCCGGAAAGCGGCAATTTCGAGGATCGGACCGGCCAGAGCGGCGGCGGCAGGTCGCTTGGCGGAATGGGCGGCGGAATCTTCGCGTTGATCTTTCAGCTTGTCGCCTCGCGCTTCGGGATCATCGGCATCCTCATCCTCGGACTGGGCTATTGCGCGCTGACCAGCCTTGGCGGTGGCGGCGGCGGAATCCTTGGCACCGGTGGGACGTCTCCGACCGAGCAGGGCGTATCCAAGCTCGATCCTGCGACCGGCAAATTGTTGAAGGGCGTGCTCGGCTCAACCGAACAGGTGTGGGGTCAGGTGTTTGAGCAAGCGGGTGCGACCTACAAACCGACCACGCTGGTCGCTTATACCGGCGGCAGCCAGTCGGGCTGCGGCGCGGCGCAGGCGGCGATGGGGCCATTCTATTGTCCGACCGACCAGAAGATTTACATCGATCCAGCGTTCTTCGACGAGCTGACCCGCCGCTTCGGCGCGCCGGGCGATGCTGCTCAGGCCTATGTCATCGCGCACGAAGTTGGCCACCATGTCCAGTATCTCGAAGGCACGCTGGCGCGCGGCCAAGCGGCACAAGGCTCGGCGGGACGCGCTGGCGGCAACCAGATCCAGGTCGGGATCGAACTCCAGGCCGATTGCTACGCCGGCGTGTGGGCGCAGCGCTCGGGCCTGCTCGAGGCCGGCGATATCGAGGAGGGCATGCGCGCCGCCGAGGCGATTGGTGACGATACGCTCCAGCGCCAGAGCCAGGGCGTGGTCGTGCCCGAAAGCTTCACCCACGGCACCTCCGCCCAGCGCAAGGAAGCGCTCAACCGCGGCCTAAGCACGGGCAACCCTGCCCAGTGCAATTACGCGCGCTGACCTGATCCCCTCCCGCTCGCAGGAGGGGGGAGACCTAAACCCGCACCAACATCTTGCCCGTGTTCGCGCCGCTGAACAGCCCGAGGAACGCTTCCGGCGTGTTCTCAAGCCCTTCGACCACCGTGTCGCGGGCCTTCAACTGGCCGCTCGCGATCAGCGCACCCATGTCGCGGTAAAAGTCGCCCATCTTCGCCAGATAGTCGGTGTAGATGAAGCCCTGGACGCGGATCCGCATCGCGATCACGCGCATGATGTAGCGGAAGCTGGCCGGCTCGCCGCCATTATAGCCGTCGATCATCCCGCAGATCGCGAAGCGCGCATTCTGGCGGGCAAGCGCGAACGCGGCGTCCAGTTGATCGCCCCCGACATTGTCGAAATAGACGTCGATGCCCTTTGGCGCCGCCGCGGCGAGCTGCTTGAGCACATTGCCGGCTTTGTAATCGACCACTTGATCGGCGCCGAGCGATTTGACGAAGGCGCATTTATCGGCGCCGCCGGCC
>JAJAYY010000202.1 GCA_026785965.1 Sphingomonas bacterium | reverse complement strand
GCTTAGAGCAAGCTGAAGTCGCGCATGGACTGTCTGATGCGCAATTTTCGCTCCTACTCATTCCGCGCCCGCGCGCGGCGAATGGCCCTGTTCGCGGTCGCCGTGGCTATGCCGGGACCGCTGCTCGCCCAATATATCGGTGCCGCTCCGCCACCCCCCGCCGCGCCGATCGCGGGAATGGTCGAAACCCCGTCGGCGGCGCTGGCACGCAACCTGCGCCTGATCGCCTTGAATCCGCGCGATTTCGCCGCGCTGGTGGCGGCGGGACGCGCCGCGCTCGATCTTGGTGACTATCAAGCTGCGGTGGGCTTCTTCGGCCGTGCCGAGGAAGTGCGACCGGCCGACCCTGCACCCAAGATCGGGATGGGCGCGGCGACTGCCGAGATGGGCGATGCGCGCGGTGCGCTGGCGTGGCTCGCACAGGCCCAGCAGCTTGGCGCGACCCGCGCCCAGCTTGGCGCCGACCGCGGGCTGGCGCAGGATCTGCTCGGCAACCAGGCTGCGGCACAAGGTGATTATGAAGCCGCCTTGGTTGGCCCCGACCGCGACGAAGCGCGGCGCCGGCTGGCGCTCAGCCTGGCGATCTCGCGCGCTCCGGCCAAGGCGATTGTGACGCTGCAGCCGTTGCTCAACCGCCGCGATCCCGCCGCCCAGCGGGTGCGCGCCTTCATCCTCGCGCTCGGCGGCGACCGCGACGGAGCGCGGCGCGCGATTGAAAGCGCGATGCCGGGCTCATCGGCGCGGATCGAACCGTTTTTCGCGATCCTGCCGACCCTCAGCGTCGAGCAGAAAGCCGCGGCGGTTCATCTTGGCGTGTTCCCGACCCCATCGGAGATGAAGCTCGCGGCGGTCGAACCGCTGCGTGCGCCACCACAAGCGAGTGTGCGACCAGCGCCCCAGCGCGCTGCTGAGCGGGCAAGTTCACGCCCGCCCAAGAAGCAGAAGGTCGCGGTCGGAAGGCGCGTGGCATTGCCCGCAACCCCGCTCGGGCCGCCACCGCCGATCGTCAGGCCGACGCCATCGCCTACGCGGTCGCCGATCATCGCTCCGGCGCCGCCGGCAATCGTCCTGCCATCGCCGCCGCCGCCGCGCGCGGTCGCCGCGACGACGATGCCCGAGCGCGCGACCAGCGACTTGCTGCCCGGGGACCGTCTGTCGGGGATCGACAGATTGCTCGCCCGGACGAGCGAGGCCAGCCCGCCCCCCGCACCGCGCCCGCGGGTCGAACGACCGCTGGTCGCGGCAAGCTCGACCAGGGCCGCCGAGACCAAAAAAGCCGCGGCGAAGAAAGCTGCCAACCTCAAGCAAGTCGCGGCAGAGAAAAAGGCCGCTGCCGAGGACAAGAAACAGCGCGAGGCGATCGGCGTAGCGGGGACCAACTGGGTCCAGATCGCGGGCGGATCGCATGGCGAGCGGATGGCGGCGGAATATAAGAAACGCGCGGCCAAGTCCGCGGCGCTGCGCAAGCGCGGCGGGTTCGTTACCCAGGGCAAGGATTATTTCCGGCTGCTGACCGGGCCGTTCGACAGCAAAAGCGAAGCGCAAAGCTTCACCAACGCGCTTGCCAAGGATGGCGTCGACGGGTTTAGCTGGACCCGCACCCCCGCGACCATCAAGATCGAGAAACTTCCGTCGAAATGACGCTTCCCCCCGCCCTTGCCGCGCAACCCTCTCGATCGCGCGGCCGGGTTTTTGGGGAGGATGACAGGGCGCCACGCGGGCAACGCGATGCGTTTCAGCGCGACCGCGACCGGATCGTCCATTCGGCCGCCTTCCGCCGCTTGCGCCACAAGACCCAAGTGTTCGTTGCCCCCGACGGCGACCATTTCCGCGTCCGCCTGACCCATTCGATCGAAGTCGCGCAAATCGGGCGGACGATGGCGCGGATCTTGGGGCTTAACGAAGATCTGACCGAGGCCCTGTGCCTTGCCCACGACCTTGGCCACCCGCCGTTCGGCCATGGCGGCGAGGAAGCGCTCCAGGCGAGCCTCGCCGATGCCGGCGGGTTCGATCACAATGCCCACACGCTGCGGCTCGTCACCGCGCTCGAAAATCCTTACCCCGATTTCGACGGCCTCAACCTGACGTGGGAGACGCTCGAGGGGCTGGCCAAGCATAATGGCCCGGTGACCAACCCGAGCTGGGCGATGGCCGAAGCCGATTCCGCGATCGGGCTCGAACTCGCCACCTGGCCGAGCCTCGAAGCGCAGGTCGCGGGAATTGCCGACGACATCGCGTACGACAATCACGACATTGACGATGGCCTGCGCAGCGGCATCCTCGAGTTGGACGCCTTGCTGAGCGTGCCGTTCGTGCGGCGCCAGTGGGACGCGGTCGAGGCGCGCCATCCCGGGCTCGATGCGGCGCGCAAGATCAAGGCGCTGGTGCGCGACGGGATCGGCGCGATGGTCAGCGACGTGCTGACCGAAACCCGGCGGCGGATCGCCGAGGCGGGGGTGACGAGCATCGACGAGGTGCGCGCCGCGGGGCGCCAACTGGTCGGCTTCTCGGCCGCGCTGGAGGCCGAGGAACGGAGCCTCAAGCGCCACCTTTATGCGCATCTCTATGACAGCGCGGCGCTGACCCCGATCCGGATCGAAGCGCAACGCATCGTCGCCGACCTGGCGCAAGTCCTGCGCGAGCGCCCCATATGCCTCCCGCCGGGATGGCAGCGCGGCGAAGGAGAAGTAGCGCGGCTGCGCGGAATCGCCGATTATATCGCCGGCATGACCGACCGCTTCGCCATCGCCAGCCATGAAAAACTGATCGGCCCGGTCAACCTGCCCGACCGCTTCTAGCTGGCTCGGTGCCGCCGTTATACGCGCAGTGACGCGCGCCTCCGCCGGCGTTACAGAGATGTGACAGCCCGCCTCATCGGAAATTTCATTGCTCAGCCCGCCCACTCCGGATTCGCCCTTGCATCGCCCGCCGTTGAAACCGGTTCAGCGGATCCAGGAGAATCTGCTCGCGGGGGCCGAGCGGCGGGTGTTGAACTGGCTGTGCGCGCGGCTGCCGGCGTGGGTGAAGCCCGATCATCTGACCGGTCTTGGCTTGCTCGGCGCGCTGATGGTGCTGATCGGGTTTGTGGCGAGCAGCGCCGAGATCGGCTGGCTGTGGCTGTCGATCGCCGGATTTTGCGTCCATTGGTTCGGCGATTCGCTCGACGGCAGCCTGGCGCGGTTTCGCCAGATTGAACGACCGCGGTTCGGCTATTTCATCGATCATAGCTGCGACGGTCTCGCCAATTTGATGATCATGGCCGGGCTCGGGCTCACCGCGTTCGTGCGGCTCGACGTCGCATTGTTCGCGCTGACCGGCTATCTGTTGATGTCGATCCACGCGTTCCTCGCGGCGCGCGTGCTGGGCGAATTGAGCCTGTCGTTCAGCGCCTTCGGCCCGACCGAGCTCAGGCTGATGCTGATTGCAATCACGCTGTCGATGTTCGTTCTGGAGCCGGACCCGATGTGGTCGGCGCTCGACTGGCTGATTGCCGCGTCAGGTGCGATCCTGCTGACGATCTTCATCGCCCAGACGATCCTCACCGCGCGCCGTATTGCCGCCGAGGGCGAATAGCCGACCCGGCATGACCCGTCCGTTGCTCTCGAACATCCAGTTGCTGCGGCTGATCGCCGCGGCGGCGGTGTTGTTGAGCCATGGCGCCGACCTGTTCCTGCCCGACGATTCGAGCGTGTGGGCGGTGCCGTGGACCGCCGGGGTCGACATCTTCTTCGTCATCAGCGGGTTCGTGATGGTCTATCTGACCCACGGCCAGTTCGGCCGGCGCGGGGCGGCGGGGACTTTCGTGGTGCGGCGATTGCTGCGGATCGCGCCGCCATATTGGCTGTTCACGACGCTGATGGTCGCGACCGTGCTGCTGTTCGGCGAGCATGTCCGCAACACCAGCCTGAGCCCGGATATAGTCGTCACATCCTATGCGTTCGTGCCGTGGCCACGCGCCGACGGCAGCCTCCATCCGTTGCTGTCGCAGGGCTGGACGCTTAATTATGAGGCGTTCTTCTACCTCGCATTTGCCGCGGCCTTGCCCTTTCGGCGCGGCCTGGCGTGGCTCAGCGCAGGGTTCGCCGTGCTTATCATTCTCCACGCGTGGCTCCCCGAGCAGTGGTTCATGCTCTATTTCTGGTCGCAGCCGATGATCATCGAATTCATCGCCGGGATCGGGCTCGGATTGCTGTTCCTGCGCGGCATTCGGTTGCCCTTATGGGGTTCGGTGGCGCTGGCGGTCGCGGCGCTGGCGCTGCTGATGGCAGTGGTCCGGATCGGCGACACGATCGCATTCGTGCGACCGATCAGCTTCGGCGTGCCCGCGCTGCTGCTCTGCGCCAGCCTCGCGCTCGCGCCCGAGCCGCACCACTTGCCAAGGTGGCGGCGGTGGCTGGTTGCCGGCGGCGATGCGTCCTACACGCTGTATTTGTCACACACCTTCACGATCAACGCCGCATTGCTGGCGTGGCAGCGGCTCGGCGGGACCGAGCCGTGGCTCGGGCTGGCGCTGGCGATGACCGGCGCGCTCGCCGCGGCGTTGCTGCTGTATCGGTGGGTCGAGCGGCCGATGGTCGATGCCTTGCAGCGGCGCTTCGCCCGCCCTCCGGGCGATCGCACCCGTGACGCGCCGCGCCGCCTGCGCTAGAGGCCGCGGCTATGTCGCTTTATGCTCATTATGCCGCGCTCCTCGACGGGGTGCTCGATCAACTCGAAGCCGAAGGCGCGCTTCCGCCGGGGCTGGCCCGCAAGGCGGTCGCGGTCGAACCGCCGCGCGATGTCAGCCACGGCGACCTCGCGACCAACGCCGCGATGGTGCTCGCCAAGGGTGCGGGGACCAACCCGCGCGCGCTCGCCGCGCTGATCGCGCTCAAGCTCGAAGCGCTGCCCGATGTCACCGAGGTGAGCGTTGCCGGCCCCGGATTCATCAATCTCAAGCTGACCGACGCGGCGTGGCGGCGTGAGCTCGAGACGATCATCGTCCAAGCCGGCGACTATGGCAAAAGCGCCGTCGGCAAAAGCGAGCGGGTCAATGTCGAATATGTCTCGGCCAACCCGACCGGGCCGAT
>JAJAYY010000201.1 GCA_026785965.1 Sphingomonas bacterium | reverse complement strand
GATCCTCGTCGCCTCGGTGCGCAACCCGATCCACGTCCATGACGCGGCCAAGATCGGCGCCGACGTGATCACTGCGCCGCCGGCGATCATCTGGCAGATGTTCAAGCATCCGCTGACCGACAATGGCATCGCCTCCTTCCTCAAGGACTGGGAAGCGACCGGCCAGAAGATCGGTTGATCACACCGTAAATTAACCCCGCTGTGCGAAAAGCACAGCGATGGGACGCGTGATCCAGTTCGAAGAGCGAGCGGTCGCCACGCTGCGCGCCAAACTCGGCGCCGCCGAAAGCGCGCGCGCCGACTTGCTCGCCTTTGCGCGCGGGCATTCAGGCGCAGTGGCGACGATCCATCACGCGGTGATCGCCGCGCTCGAGGCCGACAGCTTCGATGAATTGGTGGCGATCGTGACCTGCGATTGGCCGGCGTTGCTGGGAATTGATTCGGTGGCGCTGGCGCTGGTCGTCAATGGCCAGGGATTCCGCGTCGACCGGCACGGGGTCGAACATCTCGAACCGGCGCTGATCGAACGCGCGCTTGGCGCGATCGACGCGGTTGCATTGCGCAACGTCGGTCGTGGGCATCCCTTGTTCGGATCTTCGGCAGCGGCGATCCGCGCCGAAGCGCTGGTCGGGCTGGAAGCCGATGCGCCATACCCGCATGGATTGCTGCTGCTCGGCCAGTCGGGCGACCATCCGCTGCCGTCCGACGAGGGGGCGCAATTGTTGCAGTTCCTCGGCGCCGCGCTCGGCGCTATGCTGCGGCGGTGGGCGACACCTTACTAGACGCGCAGCCAGGCGCCGCGGACCCGGCGACGGCGCTTGCCGCGCGCTGGTCAAAGCATCTTGAGTTCGATCGCCGCCGGTCGCTCCACACGGTGCGCGCTTATGTCGCCACCGCGCATCGCTTCATCGCCTTCCTGTCGCGCTATCGCGGCGAAGCGGTCGGGCGTTACGGGCTGATGAACCTCCAGGCGACCGACCTGCGCGCATTCCTCGCCGATCGCCGCGGCGACGGGCTTGGCCCGTCATCGGCGGCGCGTGAAATGTCGGCGGTGCGCGCCTTTTTGCGCTTCGCCGCCGAGGAGGAGGGCAATCTGCCGCAATTGCCGCGCACGCGATCGCCCAAGCGTCCGCGCACGCTGCCGCGCCCGGCCAGCCCGGCCGATGCGCTCGCGCTGGCCGAGGAAGCGAGCGATGGCGCGGCGCTGGCATGGGTCGGAGCGCGCGACCTTGCGATCCTGCTGCTGCTCTACGGGTCGGGCCTGCGGGTGAGCGAGGCGCTGTCGTTGAAAGCGCGGGTCGTCCCGCTCGGCCAGGCGCTGCGCGTGACCGGCAAGCGCAACAAGACCCGCGTGGTGCCGATCCTGCCCGCGGTGCGCGACGCAGTCGCGGCCTATGTCGCCGATTGCCCGTGGCCGCTGGCCGGCGATGCGCCATTGTTTGTCGGCGCCAAGGGTGGGCCGCTCAATGCCGATGTCGTGCGGCGTGCGGTGCGCGTGGCGCGGGTGCGGCTGGGGCTGGCGGACAGCGTCACGCCGCACGCGCTGCGCCACAGCTTCGCGACGCATTTGCTGGCGGGGGGCGCCGATCTGCGCTCGCTCCAGGAATTGCTCGGCCACGCCAGCCTGTCATCGACGCAGATCTACACCGAAGTTGACGCCGCGCGGTTGCTCGACGTTTACCGCCACGCGCATCCGCGCGCTTAAAGCAAGGGCAGCCCGGGCTCGCTCTCGTCGGGATCGATGTCGCGATGGGTCCAGACGCGATAGATATAGCCAATCACCAGCACGACCAGGATGGCGTTGGAGGCGGGACCGAGCAACGCATTGATGTCGGTATAGCGCTCACCGAGCTTGTAGCCGGCGAAGGCGAGCATCGCGGTCCAGGCGGCGGTGCCGACGGTCGATGCAATGAGGAAGCTGCGAAAACGCATCTTGAGCAGCCCAGCGGGGACCGAGACGAGGCTGCGCACGGTCGGAAGCATCCGCCCGAGGAAAACGAAGTAGGTCCCGTGGGTCGCGAACCAGCGCTCGGCGCGCTGAACCTCGGCCCAGCTCATCGTGATCCAGCGGCCCCAGCGATGGATGATCGGCTTCAATCGCGCGATGCCGAGCGCGCGCGCGGCGAGGTACCACAGGATGTTGCCGAGCATCGCCCCGGTGGTCCCCGCGGCGATGACCCAGCCGAGGCTGAGCTTGCCCTGGCCCGCGGCGACTCCGGCGATCGACATGATCACTTCGGACGGGATTGGCGGGAAGACGGTTTCGAGGAACATCAGGAAGCCGACGCCGAGATAGCCCGATTGCTCGATCAGGCGGACGATCCAGTCACTCATCGTACCGCGACCCGGGCTTCGATCGCGTCCCAGATCAGCCCTGGCGTGTCGCTGCCGTTGAACGCGTCGATCGCGATGATCCCAGTCGGCGAGGTAACGTTGATCTCGGTCAGCATCCCGCCGATCACGTCGATCCCGACGAACAGCAATCCGCGCGCCTTGAGTTCGGGGCCGAGCGCGGCGCAAATCTCGCGCTCGCGCGCCGTCAGCTCGGTGGGGTGCGCCGACCCCCCAGCAGCAAGGTTCGAGCGAATCTCGCCCGCGCCGGGCTTGCGGTTGATCGCCCCGGCAATCTCGCCATCGACCAGCACGATGCGCTTGTCGCCCTCGGCCACCGCGGAGAGGAAGGCCTGGGCGATATAGGGTTCGCGCCACACGGCGCCGAACAATTCGGCCAGCGCGGCGAGATTTTGCCCGTCGCGGCCGATGCGGAACACCGCGGCGCCGGCATTGCCGTGGAGCGGCTTGATGACGATTTCGCCATGCCGGGAATGGAACGCCTTCAATTCGGCGAGCGAGCGCGTGATCAGGGTCGGCGGCATGAAGCGCGCAAAGTCGAGCACGAACAGTTTCTCGGGCGCGTCGCGGACGCTGCGCGGGTCGTTGACGACCAGCGTCTCGCCCGCGATCCGCTCGAGCAGGTAAGTGGCGGTGATGTAACCGATGTCGAACGGCGGGTCCTGGCGCATCAGCACCACGTCGACCTCACAGCCCAAGTCGATCATGACCGGATCGGCGGCGCTGAAGTGATCGCCGGTGACCGGCTGGACGGTCACTTTTCGCGCCAACGCGCGGACGCGGCCGTCCTCATAGGTCAGCGCGTCGGCGGCATAATGGTAGACGATGTGGCCGCGATCCTGCGCCTTAAGCATCAGCGCAAAGGTCGAATCGCCGGCGATGGCGATCGATTCCAGCGGGTCCATTTGAACGGCGACGGTGAGGCTCATAGGCCATGCCGCCTAAGCGAGTGCGGCGGCTTTGTCACCCGTGCCAGACGTTGGCCAGGTGGTGCGGAAGCCGTCGCGGGACGAGGAAGATGGCGTCGATGCGGACGTCGTCGCCGGGCCGGGCGTAGCGCAGCGCCAGACGCTCGGCGGCGACCGCGACGCGGCGCAGGCGATAGGCGTCGAGCGACCAGGCCGCGGCTTCCTCGGTGCGGCGTTGCTTGACCTCGACGAAGGCCAGCGTGCGGCCGCGCCGAACGACCAGATCGACTTCGCCGCCGGGGACGCGTGCGCGCTTGGCGAGGATCGACCAGCCGTGAAGCCGCAGCCACCAGGCGGCGATGGTTTCGGCGCGGCGACCGCGCTGCTCGGCTTGCTCGCGCTTCAAGCGCCGGTCCGCTCAAGCGCACGGGCGTATGCGCGTTTCTTGGGAATGCCGAGCAACAGCGCGACTTCGGCGGCGGCGCGCGACGGTGACAGGCGGGCAAGCGCCTCGTCGAGCGCCTGGTCGAGGTCGTCGTCGCTGGCTTCGCTGCGCTCGGGCGGCGGGCCGATGACGATTACGATTTCACCGCGCGGCGGGGCGTCGGCGTAGCGTTCGGCGAGCTCGGTCAGGCTGCCGGTGACGCATTCCTCATGGAGCTTGGAAATTTCGCGGATCACCGCCGCATCGCGCGGGCCGAGCCCGGCGGCGCGCGCGGCCAGGCTCTCGCTTAGCCGCGGCCCGCTTTCGTACACGACCATACTCGCGCGGAGCGTGGCAATTTCGGCGATCGTCTCGCTCCGCGCCTTGGTCTTGGCCGAGAGGAAGCCGAGGAACAGGAAGCGGTCGGTCGGCAGCCCGGCGAGCGTCAGCGCGGCGATCGCGGCGCACGCGCCGGGCAAAGTGTGGACCGCGACACCGGCGGCGCGCGCGGCGCGGACCAACTTGTAACCGGGATCGGAAATCAGCGGGGTGCCGGCATCGCTGATCAGCGCGATCGCCTTGACCGACAGATCGGCGAGGATTCGGTCGCGCAGCGCGTCGTCGCTATGATCGTGGTAAGCGGTCATCGGCGCGGTGGCGCCGATGTGCGCGAGCAGCTTGGCCGAGACGCGCTTGTCCTCGGCGAGGATCCGATCGACCCGGCACAAGGTCGCGGCGGCGCGCGCGGTGATATCACCGAGATTGCCGATCGGCGTCGCCACGATATAGAGGCCGGGGGAAAGGGGTTGGTCCATTGGAGGCATCAGGCATGGCATTTTCGCATCCCCCCCGGCAAGCGCGGCGCGCTGTCCTGTTCGCCGGGCTTGGCGCAATGCTCGCATTGGCCGGGTGCCAGACCGGCTCGCGGTCGCGCTTTCCCGCACCAGGACCGGTCGGACCAGGCCCGATCGTCCCGATCGATACCAAACGCAATCTTGTCGCGGTGATCGTCCCGACCAGCGGTGCCGACGGCGCGGTCGGCCAATCGATCGCCAATGCCGCCAATTTGGCATTGCTCGACAGCGGCGACCAATCGCTGCGCATCACCGTCTATGACAGCGCCGGTCCGGGCGGCGCAGCGAGCGCGGCGATCAAGGCGGTCGGCGACGGCAACAAATTGATCCTTGGCCCGCTGCTTGCCGAGGATGTCCGCGCCGCCGCCCCGATCGCGCGCCGCGCGGGGGTCCCGGTGGTAGCTTTTTCGAACGACGAAGGCGTCGCCGGGCGCGGGGTCTACATCATGGGCTTCACCCCCGACCAGTCGATCGACCGCGTCGTTCGCCATGCGCGCGGCAAGGGGATGGTGCGGTTCGGCGCGCTGGTCCCGACCGGGCTCTACGGGCAGCGCGCCAGCCAAGCGATGATCGGCGCGGTGCGCAATTCGGGCGGTCGGATCACCGCGCTCGAGCAGTTCGATCGCTCGCCGGCCGCGGTCAAAGCGGCGGTGGGGCGGCTCAAGGTTAAGGGGGACTTCGACGCCGTGCTGATCGGCGATGCCGGTCGGATCGCCGCGATCGCCGCACCAACGCTGCCGCGCGCCGCAAAATTGCTCGGCACCGAATTATGGGCCAGCGACAAGGGCTTGGGCAAGACTCCAGCACTGCGCGGGGCGTGGTATGCCGCCGCGCCCGACGCGCGCTTCAACCAGCTCAGCGGGCGTTACCGCGCGCGCTATGGCAAATCGCCTTATCGTCTTGCCAGTCTCGGTTATGACGCAGTGCTGCTCGCGGTGCGAAGTTCAAGGAATTGGCCGATCGGGCGCGCCTTCCCGGCGTCTGGGCTGATCGCGCAGGACGGCTTTTCTGGAGTCGACGGCAATTTCCGTTTCGGTCGCGACGGCATTGCCGAACGGCTGCTCGAAGTGCGGCAAGTGAGTGCGGCGGGGGCGACCACGGTGTCGCCCGCAGGCAAAGCGTTTTAGGGTCTGTTCCACAGCCGTGGAAGGTGCCGACTAACTGAAACAGATCCTAGACGGCGATCTCGACGAGGATCGAATCGAGCAATAAGCGCCCCGTCTGCGTGGTGCGAAGAATCGCGCCGTCGCGCTCGAGCAAATCATGACCGACGAGCCGATCGACTGCGCTATCGTCGACGATCCGGTCGACCCCGATCCGCTTCGCCAGCGCAGCGGGGTCGATACCTTCGGCCAGGCGAAGCCCCATCACCAGCGCCTCATGCGCCGCTTCGTCACGGGTAAGCGTGGCTTCTTCGACCAGCCCGTGGTTGTTGCGCTTCACCGCGGTGAGGAAGTTTTCGGGTTTCTTGTGGCGCACCGTTCGCTGGCCTGAGCGGCGGCCATGCGCGCCGGGGCCAATTCCAGCATAATCGCCGTAACGCCAGTAAGCGAGATTGTGGCGACTCTCGGCCCCGGCGCGGGCGTGATTGGAGATTTCGTAGGCAGGCAGGCCGGAGGCGGCGGTTCGATCCTGCGTCAGCTCGAACAAGGTCGCCGAGGTTTCGGGGTCGAGCGGCTCGAACTCATGCCTGGCGACCATCGTCGCGAAGCGCGTGCCGGGCTCGATCGTCAATTGATAGAGCGAGAGATGCTCGGTGCCGAGCGACAGCGCGCGGTCAAGGTTGGCCGACCAGCGCGCCTCATCATCTCCAGGCAAAGCGTAGATCAGGTCGAAGCTGACCCGGTCGACTGCCGACTGGGCGGCCTCAAGCGCGCGCTGACCTTCGGCCGCCGAATGCGCGCGTCCGAGGAAAGCGAGGCTTGCATCGTCGAAGCTTTGCAGGCCGAGGCTGATGCGGTTGACCCCGGCGCGCGCGAGGTCGGCGAAGCGTGCCGCCTCGGCGCTGTTGGGATTGGCCTCGAGCGTAATTTCAAGGTCGTCCGACTGTCGCCAGGCATCGCGTGCGGCGGCGATTACCGCCTCGACCGTAACCGGGTCCATCAGCGATGGCGTCCCGCCGCCGAAGAAGATTGAGGTCAGGCAATGACCGGGCATAAGAGCGGCCTCATGCGCCAGATCGGTCAGCAAAGCATCGCGCCACGCGGCCTGATCGACCGCATCGCGGACATGGCTGTTGAAGTCGCAATAGGGGCATTTCGAAACGCAAAACGGCCAATGGACGTAGAGCGCGAGCGGCGCGCTGGATGTTTCGGCGCCGTTCAGGCGGGCAAGGGTAAAGCTGGTGGCCATGATTACGGCGCTCCTTACGGTCCTTCTCGCGGCGACGCCAATCGCGCTTCCTGCCGATCAACCCCGACCGCTGCGAAACATCGAGCGCATCACCGATCCCCGCCCGCAGCCGCGCGGCGAACTCCTGTTCCGCAATGCCATGCTCGCCGTGCATAATCGCGCGCGCTACGATTATGGCGTCGCGCCGCTGGCGTGGGACAAGCGTCTCGCGGCCGATGCTGGGCATTATGCGCGCGTACTCGCGCGCACTGGCCGGTTCGCGCACGATCCTCAAGCTAAGCGCAAGCCGAGGCAGGGCGAGAATTTGTGGATGGGGACGCGCAACGCTTTTCGCTATGAGAAAATGGTCGATTTGATGGTCGATGAGCGCGCTCAGTATCGGCCGGGCGTCTTTCCCGACGTCAGCCGCACCGGGCGGTGGTGGGAAGTCGCGCATTATACCCAGCTGATCTGGCCGACGACGAGGAAATTCGGTTGCGCCATGACCAGCAATCGCAGCGACGACTTTCTGGTGTGCCGCTATTTGCCGGCGGGCAACATCGTCGGGATCTTGCTGCGTTAAGCCTGATCGTCAGCCAGCTATTAACCCAAAGCCCGGATAATCCGCGCCATGAGAAGCGCGCTATTCCTGGCTTTGCTGCTGGCGGCCCCGGCTGCTGCCGAGACACGGCCCAGCCCGAATTGGCCGGCGCCGGCGGATCGTGGCGAACCGCTGATCCGTGATGCGGTGCTGTCGGCCTCAAATGCAGCACGGACGCGGTTCGGGGTGGCGCCGATGGACTGGAGCGCCGAACTCGCCGCCGAAGCGATGGGCCATGCGCGCTACATGGCCGCAAGCGGCATCTACGGCCATGACCAGACCCCGGGGCGGCGCAAGAAACAGGGCGAGAATCTGTGGCGCGGGCCGAAAGGGGTGTTTTCTTACGAGGTGATGATCGGGACGATGATCGCCGAGGAGCAGGTCTTCCGCCCCGGCACCTTCCCCGACGTCAGCACGACCGGCCAATGGCATGATGTCGCGCATTACACCCAGATCGTGTGGCCCGCGACGACCCATGTCGGCTGCGCGGTCGCGTCGAGCGCATCCACCGATTATTTCGTCTGTCGCTACTCGCCGACCGGCAATAAGGACGGCCTGTTCATGGCCGCCCAGCGCCAACTAGCCAAGCGCGGCGACTAATTTGCTGAACGCGGCGGCGCGGTGGCTGATCGCGTGCTTATCGGCCGGATCGAGCTCGGCAAAGGTCTGGTCCATGCCTACCGCGACGAACATCGGGTCGTAGCCAAAGCCGTTGGCGCCGCGCGGCGGCCACACCAAAGTGCCGTGAACCTTGCCTTCGAACGACTCGATCGCGCCGTCGGGCCATGCCAGCGACAGCGCGCAGACGAAATGCGCGTCGTGGCCGGTGTCGGGACCGGCGGCTTCGACCTCGGTCCACACGCGCTGCATCGCGCGGCCGAAGTCGCGAGTGCCGGATTCGTCCTCAGACCAGCGGGCGGAGTGGATGCCGGGACGCCCGTGGAGCGCATCGACGCTGAGCCCGCTGTCGTCGGCAAGCGCGGGGAGGCCGCTCAAGTCGGCACTGGCGCGGGCTTTCAATTCGGCATTGTCGACGAAAGTAACCCCGGTTTCCTCAGGTTCGGGAAGGTCGAGCTCGGCGGCGCCGACGCACTCGATCCCGTGCGGCGCGAGCAGATCGCGGATTTCGCGCAGCTTGCCCGCATTGTGGGTGGCGATGACCAGCCTGGGCCCGATCGCTTTCATCGGCCGGTCGCCTTCAATTGCTCGCGGAAAATGGTGGTGCAGCCGATCTTGGCGAGGCGCAGCAAGCGGAGCAGCCCTTCCTCGTCGAACGTCGCGCCTTCCGCCGTCAGCTGCGCCTCGACGATCGCGCCGTCGCCGGTGAGCACGAAATTGCCGTCCGAATGGGCGTTGCTGTCCTCGATATAGTCGAGGTCGAGCACCGGCGTGCCTTGGTAGATTCCGCACGACACCGCGCCGACCTGGGTGATGATCGGATCGTCGACCAGCGCGCCCGAAGCGATCAACTTGTCGATCGCGATCCGCAGCGCGACCCACGCGCCCGAGCTTGAGGCGGTGCGCGTCCCGCCGTCGGCCTGGATGACGTCGCAGTCGACCGTGATCTGGCGCTCGCCGAGCTTTTTCAAATCGACTACCGCGCGCAGCGAGCGTCCGATCAGGCGCTGGATTTCCTGGGTGCGGCCCGATTGCTTGCCCTTGGCCGCCTCGCGATTGCCGCGGGTGTGGGTGGCGCGGGGGAGCATGCCATATTCGGCGGTGACCCAGCCCTGGCCCTTGCCGCGCAGGAACGGCGGCACTTTCTCCTCGACCGAGGCGGTGACGAGCACACGCGTTTCGCCGAAGCTGACCAGGCACGAGCCTTCGGCATGCTTGGTGAAGGCGGGCTCGAAGGTCAGTTCGCGCATCTGGTCGGGGGCGCGGCCGCTGGGGCGCATTTCATTCTCCTGATTGGTTGGGCGTGCCCTAGACTGGCTGCCAGCCCGATTCAAACGCTTGGGTTGGGTTTTGTGGCGGTGGAGCCTACATCGCGCTCCATGAGCGAGCCGATCGGCGATCTTTCCAACCGCATGCGCGACATTTTCCGGCTTGTGGTCGAGGCTTATCTCGAGCGCGGGCAGCCGGTCGGGTCGAAGATGCTGGCCGGCGCAGCGAGCCTTTCGCCAGCCTCGATCCGCGGGGTGATGCAGGAATTGGAAGAGCGCGGGTTGCTGACCCACCCGCACACCTCGGCCGGACGGATCCCGACCGAGACTGGGCTGCGCTTGTTCGTCGACGGGATCATGCACAGCGCTCTGCCCGACGCCCGCGAACGCGCCGCGATCGAAGCCGGGTTGAAGGACCGTGCGATCGAGGACGGACTTGCCGCGGCCACCGCAACGCTGTCGGGCCTGTCGGCGTGCGCCGGGGTGGTGCTCGCACCGAAGCGCGAATTGCGCCTCAAGCAACTCAATTTCGTGTCGCTTGGCCCCGACCGTGCGCTGGCGGTGCTGGTCGGAGCCGATGGCAATGTCGAGAATCGGGTCGTGCCCTTGCCGCTCGGGACCAGCGCCCTGGCGCTGGCCGAAGTCGGCAATTACGTCAGCCAGCGGCTGTCAGGGCTGACCCTGGCCGAGGCCGAAGCGCGGCTCCGCGCCGAGATCATCGAACGGCGCGAGGCGCTCGATTCGGCCGCCGCCGAACTGGTCGCATCGGGGCTCGCCGGGTGGAGCATCGACCAGGCCCAGCGCCCGGTGCTGATCGTGCGCGGCCAGGCCAATCTGATCGACGACCACTCCTCGGCCGATCTCGAGCGCGTCCGCCGCTTGCTCGACGAGCTTGAGGACCGGCAGGATATTGCCCGCCTGCTCGAAGGCGCGCGCGAGGGGCAGGGGTGCCGGATTTTCATCGGCAGCGAGAATCGCATGTTCGCGCTGTCGGGCTCCTCGGTGATCGCCGCGCCCTATCGCGGGAGCGACGGCCAAGTGGTCGGCGTGGTCGGGGTTATCGGACCGACCCGATTGAACTATGCGCGCGTCGTACCCATGGTGGATTTCACCGCCCAAGCTTTGACGAGATTTATGCCATGATTGATGACAACGAACGCCACGACGAGGCCGAGGCGATCCGCGCCGAGACCGCCGCAGATGCGCCCGAGCTGGCCGAACATGACCGCCTCGGCGAACTCGAGCGGGCACTCGAAGAGGCCAAGTCGAAGGCACTCTACGCCGCTGCCGAGGCCCAGAACGTCCGCCGCCGGCTCGAAGCCGAAAAGACCCAGGCCTCGGCTTATGCAGTGACCGGCTTCGCGCGCGACATGCTCGCCGTACGCGATCATCTCGACCGCGCCTTGAGCCATGTGCCCGAAACGGCACGCGCCGACGAATCGCAGAAAAGCTTTCTCGACGGGATCGCGGCGACGTTGCGCGAAATCGACACCATCTTCGCGCGCAACGGCATCGAGCGGATCGCCGCCAAGGGTATGCCGCTCGACCCCAACAAGCATCAGGCAATGATCGAAATGCCGTCGGACCAGGAGCCGGGCACGATCGTCGAGGAAATGCAGGCCGGCTACATGCTCAAGGACCGGTTGTTGCGTCCGGCGCTGGTTGGGGTGGCGAAGGCAAGTTAGTGGACCTCGCGTCGCTGGGTTTCGGCCTTGGGCGCCAAGGTGAGGCGCGGCTCGCGCTGGGCAGCGTCGCCTGACGCTAGCGCCGCCGCGATCCGCCCGACTTCGGGACCATGCTTGAAGCCGTGGCCGCTCCCCCCGCCGACCAGCACGACGTTGGCCATTTCGGGATGGCGGTCGATCAGGAAATCGCCGTTCGAGCTATTCTCATATTGGCAAACCCGGCTTTCAGTCAGCGGGGCATTGCGCAAGGCGGGGAAGCGGCGGTCGCGGAAGGCGATGATCTTGGCCAGTGCGGCCTCGCTCGGACGGCGTGACTGGGTGTCGGGATCGACCAATGCCCCATGCGTGTCGCGCGCGAACTTGACTCCGCGCCCCTCGAGGTCGGGGAAGCCGTAATAGAGGTCGCCGCCGTTGAAGTCGGCCCATCCAGGCATCGTTCCAGGCTCAAACCGGCGATCGCCCCGTGGCGCGGCAAAAAAGAATATTTCTTGGCGCGTGGCGAAGATGCGCTGGCCAAGCAGGCTGGGGAAGAGCTTGCCGAGCCACGGACCGGCGGCAAACACGAAACGGTCGGCGCCAAGCCGCTCGCCGCCCGCCATCACGATCGACTTGAGGCTGCCCGAGCCGCGCGGTGGCGCGACCGCGCCGTGAACATAATGTCCCCCGGCCGTGACGAAGTGCGCGACCAGGGTCTGGACGCTGCGCCGCGCCATCAGCGCGCCGAAAGCGGGTTCGAACACGCCCAGCCCGACGCCCGAAAAATCGATCATCGGGAAGCGCCGTTGCATCTCGACATGACCGAGCGCCTCAGTAGCAAGGCCAAGCTTGCGTCCGACCGCGATCGACTGGGTCAGATAATCGTTCCCGGCCTCGCCGAAGAACAACACGCCGCAGGGGTGGAAGATCGGCAGGCCCGACACCGCGCTCAAGGCTTTCCATTGGGTCAGGCTGTCATGGGCCATCCGCGCGTAGATCGCATCCTTGCCATAAGCGCCGCGAGTCATCCGAGACTCGCCGCCCGAGCTGGCGCGGCTGTGCGCCGGGCCGTGCGCATCGATCAAGGTGACACGGTGGCCGGCGGCGAGCAGATGATGCGCGGTCCAGGCGCCGAACACGCCCGCGCCGACGACGCCGATGTGCGCCTTCGAGCCCAGCGGCGCGGCCTTGAGGATCGCCGGCGACAAGGAAACGCTGCCCGCTCCAACGAGGAGCGAGCGGCGCGAAAGCGCGGGAAGCGGCAAACCAGGCCTGTCGCTTCCCTGCTTCATGTCCTGCCGATCAACCGCGCTCGGGCTCCGGTTCCGGCGGCGGCGGCGGCGATGGTGCCGGGCAGACGTCGGTCGCCAGCATCACTGAACCATCCGAACAGGTTTGCGTCTGCGGCGGAGGAGGTGGCGGAGGAGGTGGCGGCGGCGGGGGAGGCGGAGGAGGCGGAGCCGAACCAAACGCCTGGCGGATGGTCAGGCCGATCGTGCGCGGCTGGCCGACGTTGTAGCCGAGCCGGGCCCGGCCGCCCCGTTCGCGGTCGATCGAGATCTTGGGGTTCTCGTCGAACAAATTGTTAACGTAGGCGCCGATTTCCAGCCCGCTGTCCCATTTCACGCCGGCCGACAGGTTGACCAGCTCATAAGCGGGCAGCTTCATCGACCCGAAATTGAACAGCCCCGTGCCGCTTGCCCCGGTGTCGGGATCGTAGAAGACGGCATTGGGAAAAACGCCTGCGCCGGGCACCTGATCGCTCGATCGGGTGTAGCGCCCGGAGATATGTTGGACGCTGGCTGAGGTGTACCATTCGCTGGCCGCGCCTAGGCGGTCGCCGTAGGTGGCGCTTGCCGCAACCGACAATTTGGGAACCGTCGGCAATCGATTGCCGTCTTCGATGCCGGCAATGATCGCGCCCGCACTATTGCGCACATCGCTATCGAACTTGGCACTGATTAGGCTTCCCGCGAGCGAAAGGTCGAGGCCGCGCATTGGTCGTGCGCTCAGTTCTATCTCAAATCCACGTGAATGGGACTTGGGCGCGTTGACGATCACACGCGAGGAACAACTGCCGGCTTCGACCGCGACCTGCAGGTCCTTGATCTCATTGTGGAAGACGGACGCGCTCAAAGTGATGCCGCGAGTCGAATACTTCGCTCCCAGCTCATAGTCCACAAAGTCTCGTCGTCATAATTGGTCAGGTTGCCGAAGGTTGCGGCATCGACCCCGGTCGCTCCGCCGTCGCACAAGGGCGCGTTGATCGGGTCGTTGATGCCGCGCAGGCGAAAGCCCTTGGCAATTTGCGCATTGAGGCTGAAATTGCGGTTGGGTTCGTAGGTAAGGATCGCGCGCGGCGAAAAACCGGTCGCCTTGGTCTTCTGGTCGAGAAGCTCGACGCTCTCATTCGAGAACACGCCGCCCGAGATGAAATCGCGATCTTCCTTGTAGCTATAGTATCTGCCGCCTGCCGTCACCTTGAACTGGCCGAAGTCGTAGGTGCCCTCGCCGAACACCGCCGCTTGCTTGAATATATAGGGCAGGTCGGAGTTGTACGGGGAGTCGGCTGGGAAACCGTTGGCCGCTTCCTCGTTGGTCATCGGCACGCCGGGTGAGCTGCAGAACAGGCCGGCTAAGAGGCAAAGCCCATCGATGGCCTGTTGCCCGTAGGGGTTGTCAAAGCCGGGGGTCGGCAGGCGCTGCGAATATTTGCGGTCGACGTGGCTGTAGAAGCCGCCGGCTACCCATTGAAACGGGCCATCGCCGGTCGAACCGAGGCGCAGTTCCTGAGTCCATTGCTTAAGCTTGGTCCGGTCCACGAGGGTCGACGTCAGATCGGCCGCATCCGGGTCGACCCCCAAGCCGATGAACGAGACACCGACGCTGCCAGTCAACGCCGATGCATCGCGGCTGACCAGGATATTGCGCCGGATCAGGCTGGTGACAGAGGTTAGTTCGAGGTTACCACCAAGCTCGGCCGACGCCGTGAGGTCGAAGATCCGTGTCTTGTCGCGGAACTTCTCTCGCGTCTTGAGATATTGCTCGCGCTCGTCGAAGTTTCGCGGCGGGTCGAGAAGCTCGTTGTGATAGGTGTTGAAGACATCCTCGCGGTTGAAGCCGTCCGCGTTGACCTTCTGGTAGACAATGCGCGGGGTCAGCTTGATCCCAGGCGCCAGCTCCCACAGCACGGCCGCGCGCCCACCGACGCGGCTGCCGTCGTTGACATTCTTTCCGGCAGCGGGCCCGATCGCGTCGATGAAGCCGGCATAATGGGTGCCGTAGCCGACAACGCGAACCGCCGCGGTTGGGCCCAGCGGCATATTGATCGCACCCTTGAGATGATAGCCAAGGTCGCCTTCGTCGACCGTGTTTATATTGGCCTCGACCGACCCTTCGGTGCGACCAATCTTGGGCTGATTGGTAATGTAGCGTAGCGTTCCGCCGACGCTGCCAGAGCCGAACAGGGTGCCCTGCGGGCCACGCAGCGTTTCAACGCGGTTGAGATCGTAGAGGTCGAGGTCTGGCGTGAACAGAGACAGCGAAATCACCGACTCGTCCAGATAGACGCCGACCTGTTCCTTGACGCCGGGTTGGTCGCGGACGATCTGGCCGGCGGAAACGCCGCGGATGGCCACCGTGCTCTGCCCCGGCCCAAGATTCTGGACCGAAAGGCCGGCGACGTTGCGGCTGATACCTTCAAGTGTGCTCGCATTGGCGCGCTGGATGTCTTCTTGCGTCTGCGCGTTGATTGAGAAGGGGACGTCCTGGATCGTCGACGCGCGCTTGGTCGCGGTGACGATCACCAGATCGGCCTGATCGTCGGCCTGATCGTCGGCCTGATTGGCCGCTTGCGCCTGCGCTTCCGGAACGGTCTGTGCAGCGACCGGAGCGGCCAGCGCGAGCGTCGCGGCACCGAGCATCAAGGTAGCGATCGATTGGCGATGATACGTCATGTTTGCGTCCCCCGTTTGAATTCCCCACGCCAGAATGCTGCAAAGCGGCATCAATCGAAAGGGGGGGGTAGCGTTTGGACTTAACCGCGTTGCAATTCGGTTACAGTGGGTCCGAACGGCAGCAGGCCGCGATCGCACTCCTGGGCGACGGCGACTCCACCATCGGCGAGAAACCGGTGGCGGACCAATTCGGCTTGTTGTTCAAGGCCATAACGGTCGAAGGAACGGCCCTCCTTGAGCCGATAACCGTAGCGGCAGAACGGATGGCGCATCAGCGGCAGGTAGAAGCGGCCGTGGTGCTGGGCCTGCCAGACGTGGGTCATTTCGTGGATGAACAGGCCTTGGAGCAACAGCGGCGCGGCGCTGAAATCATCGCGCCAATTGGGTCCGGCGGGGTGGAAGTGGATATGACCGCACGGCGCCATGACGATGCCCTTGGGCTGAAACAGCCACCATTTGCGCCGCACCAGCCTGACCGAGGCATAATCGATCGCGTCGCCGAACATGGTTCGGGCCAATGCGATCTCGCCGGGGGTGAGGTTGCGGGCACCTTTCATGCCCAGACGAGTTAATGGCGAGAATGCGCCAGGTCGAGGGGCCTGCTCGCCCGTCGCCCCGACAGACGATGCTCGCCCCTTGCCCAGTGGTTCGTCGGACGCTAGGGCATCGCAAAATTCAATGGAAAGGAATACCACATGAGCGAGACCGCTGATCGGGTGAAGAAGATCGTTGTCGAACATCTTGGCGTTGACGCCGAGAAGGTCACCGAAGAAGCCAGCTTCATCGACGATCTTGGCGCCGACAGCCTCGACATCGTCGAGCTCGTCATGGCGTTCGAAGAGGAATTCGGCGTCGAAATCCCCGACGACGCGGCCGAGAAGATCGCTACCGTCAAGGACGCGATCGACTTTATCGACAGCAACAAGGGCTAAGCCCTCTCACCGTTCGCCTGGGAGCGTGGAAGGTAGAGCCTTCTTCGCGCTTGAAGTATGAACGGGGTTTCGACAGGCTCAGCCCGAACAGGGTTTGAGCCTGTTTTGCTATTTGGAGAATGCGATGCGGCGGGTGGTGGTAACGGGGCTGGGTCTGGTGACGCCCTTGGGCGGCGACGTCGAGACGACATGGGCCAATATCCTGGCCGGCAAGTCGGGCGCGGGCAAGATCACCCATTTCGACGCCAGCGACCAGAAGTGCCACATCGCGTGCGAAGTGAAGCCGGCGACCCATGAATATGGTTTCGACCCCAACAAGCGCGTCGATCACAAGGTTCAGCGCCAGGTCGACCCGTTCATCATCTTCGGGATCGATGCCGCAGGCCAGGCGATCGAAGATGCCGGATTGCTCGACATGCCCGAAGCGATGCGATTGCGCGCCGGTTGCTCGATCGGCTCAGGGATCGGCGGCTTGCCGGGAATCGAAAAGGAATCGCTGGTGCTCGCCGAAAAGGGGCCGAGCCGGGTCAGCCCGCACTTTGTCCACGGCCGCCTGATCAACCTCATTTCAGGCCAGGTGAGTATCAAATATGGCCTGATGGGTCCCAACCATGCGGTCGTCACCGCTTGCTCGACCGGCGCGCATTCGATCGGCGATGCGGCGCGGATGATCAAGGATGACGATGCGGACATCATGCTCGCCGGGGGTGCCGAAGCGACGATCTGCCCGATCGGGATTGCCGGTTTCGCCCAGGCGCGCGCGCTGAGCACCAATTTCAACGACGCGCCCGAAAAGGCCAGCCGCCCCTATGACAAGGACCGCGACGGCTTCGTCATGGGCGAGGGCGCGGGGGTGGTGGTGCTCGAGGAATATGAGCATGCCAAGAAGCGCGGCGCCAAGATCTACGCCGAGGTCGTCGGCTATGGCCTGTCGGGCGACGCTTATCATGTGACCGCGCCGCACCCCGAAGGATCGGGCGCGTTCCGATCGATGGAAATGGCGATGCGCAAGTCGGGTCTCGACCTTGCCGACATCGATTACATCAACGCCCACGGCACCTCGACGCCGCTCGGCGACGAGCTTGAGCTGGGCGCGGTGCGGCGATTGTTCGGCGAGCATATCGCGACCATGTCGATGAGCTCGACCAAATCGGCGATCGGGCATTTGCTGGGCGGAGCAGGCGCGGTCGAAAGCATTTTCTGCATCCTCGCGATCCGCGACCAGATTGTCCCGCCGACCTTGAACCTCGACAATCCGAGCGAGGGCACCGCCGGGGTCGATCTCGTCCCGCACAAGGCCAAGAAGCGCCGCGTCAAGGCAGTGCTCAACAACAGCTTCGGCTTTGGCGGCACCAATGCAAGTTTGGTTCTGAAGGCGGTCGACTGAGCGACATGCGCAAGCTGCTCCTTGGCCTGCTGATCCTCGGCCTGTTGGCCGGGGCGGGGGCGTATTTCACGCTGTGGGCGAGCGCGGGGTCGAAGCCCGGCCCGCACACGATCGTGGTCGAGGAGGGTTCGAGCCTCGCCAAGGTCACGGGCCAGCTCGTCGCAGCGGGCGCCGTGCCAGGGAGCGCAACGAGTTATCGCGCGATGGCCAAGGTGTTCGGCTCCTCCGACCCGATCCAGGCTGGCGAGTTCGAAATCCCCAAAGGCGCGAGTGGCGCTGCAGTGCTCGACCTGCTCCAGCATGGCCAGCCGGTCCAACGGTTGCTCACCGTGACCGAGGGGATGCCGTCGATCATCGTCCAAGAGCGGCTCGCCGCGGCGAAGGAATTGACCGGGGAGGCACCGCTTGCCGCCGAAGGCACGATTCTCCCCGACAGCTACAGCTACCAGCGCGGCGAAACCCGCGCGGCGGTGCTCGGGCGAATGACCACGGCGATGGAGAAGGAACTCGCGGCGCTATGGGCCAAGCGCAAGCCGACCTCGGTGGTGACGAGCCCGAGCCAAGCGCTGATCCTCGCCTCGATCGTCGAGAAGG
>JAJAYY010000200.1 GCA_026785965.1 Sphingomonas bacterium | reverse complement strand
TCGGGCGCATCGAGCGTACGCGTGCGGATGATATCGCCGCCATCGGCGCGTTTGGCGATCTGGCGGATGACAAAGCTCATGGTGTCACCAGTAGAGGAAGACGCTGAGGATATGCGCCGTCAGCGCCGCGAGCAGTGCAAAGGTGGTCGGCACATGGATGTAAAGCCACAGTTCGAGCCGGGTCTTCATGGCGATATGGCGGCGGGCCTGGGCAAGGCCGGCATCCTTGCGTTCGAGCAGGAACAGGATCTGCGTCAGCCGAGGATCGGGCTTGCCGGTGCGCATCTGGGCGTTGACCAGCGCCTGGATCGCGTCGCGGGCGCGCGCGTTGCCGCAGTTCGCCTGCCGCGCGCTGAGCCGTTGCCACAGGTTTCCGGCGATGTCGCAGTTTTCAAGGCTCAGCCGCACGATATCGGCTTCGGCCTTGTCGAGCGGCTGGGCGGCGGTATCGAGCTGGCGATCGAGCGCGCGGATCGCCTCGAGCATCTGCGGCTGGGTGGTTTCGCCGCGATTGGCGCTGAGCAGTTCGGGCAGCCGGGCATAGACGATGATGCCGTAAATCCCTGAAAGAATGACGATCAGCATCAACGCCCATGCGAGGGTGTGGATGTTCCAGCCGAGCTGAAAGCCGGTGTGGAGCGTGCCGATGACGACAAGCGACAGGCCGAGATAGACATGCGCGCTGGTCCACGCCTTGAGCGAATAGGGCCGGCTGGTGATGATGCGCTTCCTGAGGCCGATCATGCTCAACCAGAGGATCATCAGCGCCCCGATGGTGCCGAGCGCATAGCCGAGCGCGGTGCCGCCATTGGGCCGCGGCTGCTGGTCGATCAGCGCATAGGCAGCGATGGCGATGATGCTGATACCAAGGGCGATCTTGAGCCAGCGGCCACGGGCGTGGGCAAGAAAGCCACTGTGCGCGGTTTCGCGCGAGCCTCGAGCGATCGCGCGGGTGTTGCGCGCCGGCCGCTGCGCACGCGTCGCCATCAATCACCGCCCCGGTCGAGCAGCGCGATCGACAGGAATTGTTCGGGGCTGACGCGGATGGCGGCGCCGGTCGGGCACGCACGCACGCACGCGGGTCCACCCGATTGGCCGGTGCACATGTCGCACTTGATTGCCTTCTTGGGGGCTTCGACGCCCTTTTTGGCGTGTTTGTAGCTCCATTTGCGGTCGGGTTCTCCCGGGCCCGGCCCTTGGCCGAACAAAAGCCAGCTGATCAGCCACGGCTTTTTGGGGGGTACCTTGTCCATGCGGATGACGCCATAGGGGCAATTGCGCTGGCAATTGCCGCAACCGATGCAGGTATCATCGATATAGACTTCGCCCGTCGGCCCGCGATGAATGGCGTTGGGGGGGCAATCGGCCATGCAATGCGGGTGTTCGCAATGCCGGCACGAGGTGGGGACGTGGAGGTGGGCATAGGTGCGCCCCGCCTCGCGATCGAGGCGCGACAGGCCATCGTGCGAATCGGCGCAGGCCTTTTCGCAATTATCGCAGCCGACGCAGAGCTTTTCGTCGATCAGCAACACGTCGGTCGCTTCGCCAACGCCATTGTCGATGAGGAAATTGGCAACGCCGGTGTACATGTCGACGACGCCGCCAAAGCTGTCTTTCTTCGATTCGATGAAATTATTGAGCTGGGTGCGGCTCGCCATGTCGTCGCGCAGACGCGCCAGCAACCCGGGCTTGGCAGCGAGCAGCGCACGAAAGCTTTCCCCCGATAGCCGGATGACATCGGATTTGACCGCGGCGCGCACCGTGGCGCTGCGCGCGCCGCCGTCGATCACCGCCATTTCGCCGACATAGCTGCCGGCGGGAACGTACGACAGGAACACCGCTTTGCCGCCGATCGATTTTTCGACGATCATCGAGCCGGACCGGATAATGAAGATGTCGTCACCGGTTTCGGCTTCCTTGATGATCGCCTGGCCGGCACGCACCGTCTCGACCTTGGCGGCGGCGATGACATCGGTCAGGTCGGCGGGCGTCAGCCCCGATTTGAAGATCTGGAGCAGGCTGCGCTCGGTGGTGATGCGGGTGATCTCACGCGCTGCCGGGGGCACTGCGGACATCAGCTTGAGCGCTGCCGAGCGCGAGATTTCGACAAGGATGCAATCGCTGTCGGCGCGGACGGTGGCACCGCGGCGCCGCCCCGAAATCAGCCCGACTTCGCCGAAGATGGCGCCTTTGCCGAGCGGCACGGTGATCGATGGATCATTGGGATTGACCTCGACGCGCACCCGGCCTTCCGCAACGCCGAAAAGCGATGACCCCGGGGCGTTGCGTTCGAAGATCGCTTCACCGGCGCGGTAGAGGCGCGCTTCGCTGTCGAGCATGAATTCGCGCATCTGCAGTGCGCTCATGGTGCCGAGGATCGAGACGCTGCTGCGCAGCGCGTCGAGCCAGTCGGCAACGCCGCGATTGCCGGGGAGCCCGGCGAACTTGGCCTCCAGTATCGGTTCGTCGGCGGGTTTGAGCGCGGTGTTGCCGTTGATGAATTCAACGACGTCATGGCCCTGGTTCATGCAATGCTTGATCAGCGGATAGCCGGCGAGCGCGCCGACGACATGGATGCCGGGGGCAGTCGATTCGAACGTCGCCGACAGTTTGGGGAACGCCAGCCGGTCGTTCGAGGCGAATTCGACCCCGCACGCCTCGACAAAGCCGCGCGGCGGCGCCGAACCCATGCGGGCGATGATCCGGTCGCAGCGGGCGCGCACCTCGCCCTCGCGGGTATCGAGGGTGATCCATTGCGCTTCGATCGCGCGGGTGGTGGTTTCCGTCATGATGCTGATCCGACCGGCGTCGCGCGCGGCGAACAGC
>JAJAYY010000199.1 GCA_026785965.1 Sphingomonas bacterium | reverse complement strand
GCGTACGCTGATCAGCTTGCTCGCGCTGCTGCCGATCGACTGGCTGTTGTGATCGCGTGCGCGCTTCGTCGCTGTGGCGCTCAACAAACCTTGATGCCATTCACGTTAAATTTTGTCCGTGATTCCGGGTAAGTCGCAGTCTGGTGGAATGCGGACCGTCCAATTCGGGCCAGAATGTATTAGGCTCGGCGATCAGGCTGTTCGACAATCCATCGGTCTCCCGACGCCATACCAGCGTTCTGAGCGGCAACAGCGAAAATGTGCTCGGCCATCGCAGCGGCGTGATGAGATCGTCGTCTCGCGGTCGAGAGACTATCGGTGCATAGCGAACGCCAGATTTCGCTCTTCCCAACCGCAGCCCTCAGCGATGTCGGGACGCGCCGTCGATAATGGTAGCGACTATCGCGGAGGACGATACCGAACGCTCGAATATGAGGAGGTTTTGTGTAGAGGCGTGCCGCCCTCGTTCCCCCACGATTTCCGCCACTTTTGCCGGGATCGTCGGCCCGATTGTGTAGAGGATTCGTGTAGAGAAGTCCGTCGCGCGACGATTGCCTGACGATTTCTGGCGGTTTTTCAACGATGCGGGAGATGTTGGCGCGCCCGGAACGATTCGAACGTCCGACCCTCAGATTCGTAGTCTGATGCTCTATCCAGCTGAGCTACGGGCGCGTGCCGGGGGTGCCAATAGGGGGATGTGCCACAGCGCGCAACCCTGTGACGGGCAAAAAGCGCTGCATTGCGAAGCGGCGCGGGTGACCCTAGACCGAGCGCGATGCGCCGCCTCGCCCTGCTCCTGCCGCTGACCCTGATCGCGGCCTGTTCGACCCGCCCCGTGAATGCGCCGTCGCTGGCGACGCGACCGGGCGAGGCGATCGATCCGCGGCTGCCGATCAACCCCGATCACTCGCCGGGCATGCTCGATCCGGCGCTCGCCGGGCGTCTCGCGCAAGCGGTGAGCGAAGCGGGCGCTGGTATCGATTCCTTCAACCGTCTCGCCGCCGAGGCCGAGCGGCTCGCCGCCGCCGCTGGACCGGCGCAGGGCGAAAGCTGGATCGTCGCGCAGCAGGCGCTGTCGGCACTGGTCGCACAGCACGGCGTGACGATGCGCGCTGCGGCCGACGTCGATGCGCTGGCGGCGACGCGGATCGACCAGACGCGCTGGCTGGTCCCGGCGGATCGCGCCGCGATCGAGGCGGCGGCGGCCGAGGTGACGGCGATCAACAATCCGCAGACCGCGCGGATCGCGTGGCTGCGCGACCGGCTGGGCGGGTAGAGTCTCGATTCGGTTAGACGGCACCGCTTCCACGCAACTGGAATAGACCCTAGCGAAGCGCCGCGGAGCGAGCTGCGGGCCAGGCTTCGGCGGTGATACGCCATTGCTTCATCGGATTGAGCTTGGGAAAGCGCGGATCGTCGAAATCGAGCGACGGTTCGGAGTGCATCCCGAGCCGCTCCATCAACCCCCAGCTCGGACGATTGGCGGCGGCGGTGATCGCCACCACGCTGGGTGAGTAAAACTGATCGAACGCGAGGTCGAGCGCGGCGATGGCGGCTTCCTTGGCGATGCCCTGCCCCCATGCACTTCTCCGCAGGCGCCAGCCAACTTCGACTTCGCCCTGGTTCGGCGCGCCTTCGTAATTGACGCGCTTGAGCCCGCAGAATCCGAGCAGTTCGGCGTCGTTGCGGCGCTCGAGCAGCCAGAAGGTGACGCCGAAACTGCGCTGGTAGCTTTGCAGGCGGTCGAACGCCGCGCGCCATACCGCGGGCGTCTGGACCCCGCCGAGGTATCGCATCACCTCGGCGGGGTTCATCGCCGCGTAGAAAGCATCGGCGTCAGCCTCGCGCCACTGGCGCAAGCGGAGACGCGCGGTCTCGGCGATCAGCAAAGGATCGGAGGTGTCGATCGCCGCGATCCTAACGCAGCACCGAGAGGATGCTGGCATGATCGTCGGTCCACGGCGCGAAGCCGCGGCGGTCTTGCAGAGGGCGCCACAATTGCGGCTGCGGCTGGGTCAGCCGGTCGATCGTCACCGGCGATGGCGACAGCGCAATCCAGATCGATTCGGCCTGAAACGCCGCCAGTCCGCGCTGGTCGGGTTTGAAGCGCCGCAACCGCGCCGACCAGCCATCGCGCGCCGCGGCGGCGATCACCGGCTCCATGGTCAGGAAGCGGTTGGTGATGTGGACCATCAACAATCCGTTGGGGGCAAGGTGGCGGCGGTACGATTCGAACGCTTCGCGGGTGAGCAGATGGAGCGGCACCGAATCCGACGAAAAAGCGTCGATGATCAGCACGTCGGCACCATTGTCGGGCTGTTGTTCGAGCGTCAGCCGGGCATCGCCGATCAGGATCGGCGCGGTCGGCAGGCAGCGCGACAGGAAGCTGAATTGGGTGCGCGCGATATCGGCAATCGCCGGATCAATCTCATAGATCGTCCACTGCTGGCCGGGCCGGGCGTAGCAAGCGAGCGTGCCGGTGCCGAGCCCGACCACCCCGATCCGGGCCTGGTCGCCGAACAGGCCGGGGGCGGCGGCGGGGGCGGGGGCCCCCCCCCCCCCCGCGCCCGGACTGAGTAGGAGGGCGGCCGCGGCGGGACGGGGGGCGGGCGCGCGGCCCCCGCCGCCTCCCGGGGGG
>JAJAYY010000198.1 GCA_026785965.1 Sphingomonas bacterium | reverse complement strand
GGCGTGCTGACCATCGCCTTCCATGTCGCCGACAAGGAAGGGCTGCTGCTGCTCGATCTCGACGACCTCCAGGCGATGCTGGTCGCGACTGGCGAGCGTGCCGACGAATTGACGCTCGAATATGGCAATGTCTCGAAGCCCTCGGTCGGTGCCATCCAGCGCTCGTTGCTCCAGCTTCGCGCCCAGGGCGGCGATCATTTCTTCGGTGAACCCGCGCTCGATCTCGAAGATTTCCTCAAGCTCGACGAGAATGGCCGCGGCATCGTCAACATCCTCGCCGCCGACCGGCTGATGGCCTCGCCGCGGCTCTACTCGACGTTCCTGTTGTGGCTGCTGAGCGAATTGTTTGAGCTGCTTCCCGAGGTTGGCGATGTCGACAAGCCCAAGCTCGCTTTCTTTTTCGACGAGGCGCATCTTTTGTTCGAGGACGCGCCCGGCGCGCTCCAGGAAAAGGTCGAGCAGGTGGTCCGCTTGATCCGCTCGAAAGGAGTCGGGGTCTATTTCATCACCCAGAATCCGATCGACATCCCCGACAAAGTCGCCGGCCAGCTCGGCAATCGTGTCCAGCACGCGCTGCGCGCCTTCACCCCGCGTGATCAGACGGCGGTGCGTTCGGCGGCCGAAACCTTCCGCCAGAACCCCAACATCGATGTCGCCACCGCGATTACCGAGTTGAAGGTCGGCGAGGCGCTTGTGTCCTTGCTCCTCCCCGACGGTTCGCCATCGCCGGTCGAGCGGACGCTGATCAAGCCGCCGCGCAGCCGGGTCGGCCCGCTGTCGGCGCAGGAACGCGGCGTCATGATCCAGACCGATGCGGTCGGCGCCAAATATGACGTGCTGCTCGATCGCGACAGCGCCGAGGAAATCCTCCACGCCAAGGGCGCCGAAGCCGCCGCCGCGGCCTCGGCGGTCAAGGCTGATACCGAAGCCAAGAAGGCCGCCGCCGAACAAGCCCGGCAGGATGCGATCGCCGCCAAGGATGTGGCGCGGACGCGGATTGCCGAAGATCGCCTCGCCACCCAGCAGCAGCGCGAGGAAGAGCGCCAGAGCCGCGAGGCCGAGCGCGAGGCCGCTCGCCAGGCGCGCGAAGCGGCCAAGCCGACCATGACCGACAAGATGATGCAGTCGGCAGGACGCGCGGTCGCCAGCTCGGTTGGGCGCCAGCTCGGCAATTCGCTGCTGCGCGGCATCTTCGGAGGCTTGATGCGTGGCCGCTGACACGCCTTGCATGGATGTCGGGACGCTCGAGGGCGAGTGGCGCGACGCGCACATCGCCAAGGACTAAGAAGAGCTACGCCGGCTGATCCACCCGCAGTTCAAGCTGGTCGGAATCCGCTCGACCGGATCGGTCGCGGTCGATCTTGAACAATGGATCATCGCCCTGCGACGGATGGATATCGCCAGCCTTGAGGTCCGGGTCACCGAATGCGTCGCGCTCCACGATGTGCTCGTCGCCACGGTCGATGCCCAGTGGAAGGTCCGCTACCTAGGCCAATTGATCGACGAGCGTGTCCTGCTGACCGACGTGTGGGTGCGCGAAGGCAGCGATTGGCGGGTTGTCCGCCGCCACTCTTCGCCGGTCCCGTCGGGTATCACGATCGGCTGATTTCCGCGTCCGCGCTGGCCCCCTATTCTTTGAGCCCAAAAAGAGTCACACTCGCGTCAAGATGAGGACATCCGGGAGGTGGATATGATGCTCGTCGTGATGATGCTTGCTCTGGCTGGCCCCAATCCGCGAACGCTCGATGCGCCGCGCAAGACTTATTCGGCCTGTATCAAGGGCTTTGAGACGAGCAGCCTCAAAGCCAAACTGGATGCCGCGGCTTATTCGACCGCGGTCAAGGGCGCGTGCCAGCCCGAAGCTGCCGCGCTCGCCAAGGCGCTGGTCAATTATGATGTCGCGATGGGCGGCAAGCGCGCCGCCGCCAACGCCAATGCGCAGAGTGACGTCGCCGATTATGTGCTGACTTCGGAGGAACGGTACCGCGATAGCGTTTCCGCGTCGAAACCGCAGTAGAGCAGTGTCGCGTTGTCCGCGCCGCTGCGCCGGGATAGGGTCGCATCATGACGATCCTCCCACCCCTCACCGACTGGGCAGATCGCGCCGCCGCCGACTCGCAAGCGCTGCTGGCGTTGCGCCGCGCGATTCACGCCGATCCCGAGCTTGGACTCGACACCCCGCGCACCCACGAAAAGATCAAGGCAGCACTCGCCGGCCTTCCGCTAACCTACCGCGACAGCGTCCGCACCAGCGGCTTCATAGCCCGGCTCGACGGCGCCAAGCCGGGCCGAACCGTACTTCTGCGCGGCGACATGGATGCGCTGCCGATCCATGAAGAAACCGGGCTCGATTTCGCCAGCCGCAACCCCGGTCAAATGCACGCCTGCGGACACGATACCCATTCGGCGATGCTGGCGAGCGCAGCGCGGGTGCTATCCGAGCGCCGCGACAGCTTCGACGGAACGATATTGTTCATGTTCCAGCCGGGTGAGGAAGGCCATCACGGCGCGCGGGTGATGATCGAGGAAGGTTTGCTCGACGATCCCACCCCCGAGGCCGCGTTCGCGCTGCATATCTTTCCCAATGTCCCGGGCGGAATCATCGCCTGCCGCGACGGTGCATTGCTCGCCGCCACCGACACGCTCGGCGCGACGGTGACCGGCAAGGGCGGGCATGCCGCGATGCCCCATGACTCGATCGATCCGTTGCCGGTGGCGTGCGAGGCGGTGCTTGCGTTGCAGACTCACATCGCCCGGCGCACGACCTTCACCGACCCGGCAATCCTGTCGATCACGCGCATCGCTGCGGGATCGACCCACAATGTCATCCCCGACACTGTCGAGCTGCTCGGCACGCTGCGGACCTTGTCCGAAGCGCAGCGCTTGGCATCGCAGGCGGCGTTCAAGCGCATCCTGACCAACATTGCCGCAGCCCACGGCTGTACTGCCGAAGTGAGCATCGAGCCGGGCTATCCGCCGACGCTCAATGATCCGCGCGCGGTGGCGCTGATCCGTGACTGTGCCCGCGACCTGTTCGGTGAGGCGGCCTATCATGCGATCCCGGCGCCGATCATGGGCGGCGAGGATTTCGCTTATGTGCTCCAGAAATTGCCCGGCGCGATGGCGATCCTCGGGGTCGCGGCTCCCGACGGCAATCCGTTCGAGCGGGCGCCAATCCACAATAGCAGGATGATGGTCGACGAGGCGCAATTGTCGCGCGGGGTGGCGATCCACTGCGCTTTCGCCACGCGTTTCCTGGCGCACGGTTGGGGCTAGCCGCCGCGCCTGAACTGTGGTTGTTTCCGCCGTGAACCTTAGGGAAACCGAGACCATGGCCACCGTCGCACCCGCCACCATTCGCGAACTGACTTTTCGCGGGATCGTCCTCGGTGCAATCATCACCGTGCTGTTCACCGCCGCCAACGTCTATCTCGGGCTCAAGCTCGGGATCACTTTCGCCACCTCGATCCCCGCCGCGGTGATCTCGATGGCGGTGCTGCGCTACTTCGCCAATTCGACGATCCAGGAAAACAACATTGTCCAGACGATCGCCTCGGCGGCGGGGACGCTGTCGGCGATCATCTTCGTCCTGCCCGGGCTGATCATGGTTGGCTGGTGGACCGGCTTCCCGTTCTGGCTGTCGGTCGCGGTGATTGCCCTGGGCGGCATTCTCGGCGTGATGTATTCGGTGCCCTTGCGCCGCGCGCTCGTTACTGGCTCGGACCTGCCTTACCCCGAAGGCGTCGCTGCCGCCGAAGTGCTCAAGGTCGGCTTCGGGGTTGGCGGGGTCGAGGAGAATAAGCGCGGCCTTCGCATGATCATGTGGAGCTCGATCGTAGCGGCGGCTTACGCGCTCATCGCCCAGACCAAGTTCGCCGCCACCGAGGCCGCCAAAAGCTTCAAGTTCGGCGCTGGTGCGACCACCGTCTCGACCAGCCTGTCGATGGCGCTGATCGGGGTCGGGCACCTCGTCGGCATGGCGGTCGGCATCGCCATGCTCGTCGGGCTGATCATCAGCTGGTTTGTGCTCGTTCCGTGGCAGAGCGGCCTCGCCGGGCTCGCCTCGGCCGCCGACCTCGACACGCTCGTTTCAACCGTGTTCCGGGCCAAGGTGCGCTTTATCGGCGCCGGCACGATCGGCGTCGCCGCGATCTGGACGCTGCTCAAGATCATCGGCCCGATCGTCAAGGGCGTCACCTCGGCGCTCGCCGCCAGTCGCGCCCGGGCCTCTGGCGGGCAGGACAGCCTTGCGCTGACCGAGCGCGACATTCCGATCGGCATCATCGGCGTCACCATCCTCGGCTCGATGATTCCGATCGGGCTCTTGTTGTCGGCGTTCGCGCAAAGCGGCCCGATCGCCGCCGCGCCGGCCCTCACCATCGGCCTCAGCCTGCTTTACATCCTCGTCGCCGGCGCGATCATCGCCGCGATCACCGGCTATATGGCGGGCCTGATCGGTGCGTCGAACAGCCCGGTGTCCGGGGTCGGCATTCTCGCCGTGCTCGGCATCTCGCTGATCCTGGTCGCCATCTTCGGGCGCGATATCGGGGTCGATGCATCGCAAAGCCTGGTCGCCTTCGCCTTGTTCGTGACCGCGATCATTTTCGGTGTCGCGACCATCGCCAACGACAATCTGCAGGACCTCAAGACCGGCCAGTTGGTCGGCGCGACGCCGCGGCGGCAGCAGGTCGCGCTGATCATAGGAGTCATTTTCGGCTCGGTCGTGATCCCGCCGATCCTGACCATCCTCAACGACGCCTTCGGCTTCCAGGGCGCGCCCGGCGCCGGACCCAATGCGCTGGCTGCGCCGCAAGCCGCCTTGATCTCGGCTATCGCGCAAGGCGTGCTCGGGGGCAGCCTCGATTGGAATCTGATCGGGCTCGGCGGCGCGATCGGCGTCGGCGTGATCATCGTCGACGAGATTTTGCGCAAGACCGGAAAGGGCTCGCTGCCGCCGCTCGCGGTGGGCATGGGCATCTATCTGCCGATGTCGCTCACGTTGCTGATCCCGGTCGGCGCGACGATCGGCCGGATCTACAATAAGTGGGCCGAAAGCGCGCCCAATCCGGCCTTTGCCGAGCGGCTGGGCGTGCTCATGGCGACCGGCCTGATCGTTGGCGAAAGCCTGTTCGGGGTTGCCTTCGCGGCGATCGTCGGCGCCACCGACAGCGATTCGCCGCTCGCCTTGACCAGCGACTTCGCCTGGGCGGTGCCGGTCGGGATCATCCTGTTCGCGGGCTCGATCGTGGGGCTCTACGTCAAGACCCGCGGCGAGGCGTCATTGCCGCTGAGCAATGACGGCGTGATCCCGCCACGCGAGGCAGCCATTCGCTGATGGAGGCGCTCCACCTCGGCCAGTCGAGCACACTTCCAGCCTCGCCGGGCGAGGCGACCCTCGACTACGTGCCCAACCCGCGACTGGGTTCGCTCTATCTGGTGCGCTTCGCCGTGCCCGAATTTACCTCGCTGTGCCCGGTCACCGGCCAGCCCGATTTCGCGCATCTGGTGATCGATTATGCGCCCGCCGAGACAGTTGTCGAATCCAAGTCGTTGAAGCTCTACCTCGGGTCTTTCCGCAATCACTGCGGCTTTCACGAGGATGTGACGGTCGGCATCGGCCAGCGGCTGGTCGACGAAATGAAGCCGCTATGGCTTCGGATCGGCGGCTATTGGTATCCGCGCGGCGGAATCCCGATCGATGTCTTCTGGCAGACTGGCGCACCGCCTGCGGGGCTGTGGGTGCCCGACCAAGGAGTGGCACCCTACCGCGGCAGGGGATAATCATGGACGACCTTATTTCGACTGCCTGGCTCGAGCAAGCGCTCGGCGAGTCCGACCTCGCGATCGTCGATGCGTCGCTGTTCATGCCCGGCTCGGGCCGCGATGCCGCGACCGAATTTGCCGCGGGCCATATCCCCGGCGCGCGACTGTTCGACATCGAAGCGCTTAGTGATCACGACAATCCATTACCGCACATGCTGCCGAGCAGTGCCGCGTTCGGCGCGGCGATGGTCTCGCTCGGGGTTGGCCGCGACGACCGGATTGTCGTTTACGACAACAGCCCGCTGCGCAGCGCGACGCGCGGCTGGTTCATGCTGCGCCAGTTCGGCGCCGAGCGGGTCGCACTGCTTGATGGCGGGCTGGCCAAATGGCGCGCCGAGAGTCGCCCGATCGAGACCGGCCCGGCGCGGCCTCGCCCCGCGCGCTTCGACGCGGTTGATCACAGTGCCTCGATCGTCACCAAGCAGGCGCTGCTCGGCGGTGCCGATTTGCCCGTGCTCGATGCGCGCGGCCAGGCGCGGTTCGACGGCAGCGCGCCCGATCCGCGCCCTGGCGTTGCCGCCGGCCATATCTCCGGCGCGCGCAACCTGCCGTTCGCCGCGCTCTACCGCGACGACGGCACGTTGAAGCCGGAGGAGGAATTGCGTGCCGCGTTCGCCGCCGCCGGGATCGACCCCGAGGCCCCGTTCATCGCCAGCTGCGGATCGGGCGTGACCGCGACCAGCCTGCTGTTCGCAGCGCGGCGGTTGGGCGGGCGCGATGCGAGGCTTTACGATGGCAGCTGGTCCGAATGGGGTGCCGATCCGGCGACCCCAAAGCAGGTCGGTTCGGCCTAGAGGCTGTTCCACTTTCGTGGAAGCGGCTCCGGCCCGGGCTGGTGCCGTCTAACTAAAACAAACTCTAGAGGCTGAACAAGATATCGATTGAATCGAGCCCCGCGGCGAGGTCGCGCTCAAGCTGGGCGAGCGCCGCCGGATTGGGCGCCGCGCCGTGGTCCTGCTGGCGAGCGATCGCTTCGAGTCCCGCCGCAGCGGCGCTCGCGACCTTGGCCGATCGCGCGTCGAAACAGCGCTGCACCGGCGGACTGGCTCCCGGAAATCCAAGCGCCAAGCGCGCTTCGCTGTCGCGCGGCGACACGTCTTTGCCGGCGACCTGCTCGACGCATGCCAGCGC
>JAJAYY010000197.1 GCA_026785965.1 Sphingomonas bacterium | reverse complement strand
CGTTGGTGAAGACGCACACTTCAGCGGCGATCGCCATGGCGCGGCGGGCAAGCAGCTCGGGGTCGGGTTCATAATCGACCAGCGCCTTGGCCGCGGCGAGCGCATAATTGCCGCCCGACCCGATCGCCGCGATGGCTCCACCAGAAGGACTGGCCTCGGGCTCAAGCACGTCGCCGTTGCCGGTCAGGATCAGCATCACCTCGGCATCGGCGACGATCATCATCGCTTCCAGATTGCGAAGGTATTTGTCGGTCCGCCAGTCCTTGGCGAGTTCGACCGCGGCGCGCAGCAACTGGCCGCGCGACGCCTCCAATTTCTTTTCGAGCCGCTCGAACAAGGTGAAGGCGTCGGCGGTGGCACCGGCGAACCCGCCGATCACGCTCCCTTCCGCACCCAAGCGCCGCACCTTCTTGGCGTTGGGCTTCATCACCGTATTGCCCATCGACACCTGGCCGTCGCCGGCAATGACGGTCTTGCCGCCCGCCTTGACCCCGAGGATCGTCGTTCCGTGCCAGCTTTCCATGCCTGCTCCCGCTCCGTTGGTTCAATCATGTGGGGGGCGAGCGTGGTCCGCTTCAAGGGCCGGGGGGCGGATCCCCGGCTTGCTCGGCGACTTTCTCGATTTCCTTTTCGACCCGTCGGTCGGGGGCGAACCACACCGCCGCGACCGCGACGTAGATCACCACCGCCAGCCACGGCGACACCAAGGCGACCGCCGCGCCGACGACGTACATCAGCACCGACAGCCGTTCGCGCACGACCGATCCGACCACCAATTCAAGCGGCGCCTCCCCTTCCTCCGCCACGTCGGCGGCGATGATTGCGCGTTCGAGCACCCAATAACTCAGCGCCGCCATGGTCAGCACCAGCCCATATGCCGCGACCGGGGCGGGGCTGACATGGGCCTCGCCGATCCAGCGAATCACGAACGGCACCAGGCTGAGCCAGAACAGCAGCAGCAGATTGGCCCACAATACCCGCCCGTTAACCTTGCGCACGAGGTGCATGAGGTGATGGTGATTATTCCAGAAGATGCCGATGTTGACGAAGCTCAGCGCATAAGCGCCAAGCACCGGCCACAGCGGGGCGAGCGCCTGACGCCCGGCGCCGTGGGGAACGGGAAGTTCGAGCACCATGATGGTGATGATGATCGCGATCACCCCGTCGGTGAACGCGCTTAGCCGCGCCGGCTTCATGATCGGCGGCGGCTTGCTCATCGGTCATGGGTCTGGAGGAAGGCGACGCTGTCGGCGAGCGCGGGGGTGGTGCCGCGGAAGAATGGCGACAGCGACTTGATCGTGTCGATGTGGCTGCGCCCCGGGTAGAGCTTGAGTTCGACCGGCGCGCCGAGCGTGGCCAGGCGGGTCGCGAGATGCTCACTGTTGAACGGGCGAACCACGGTGTCGGCGGTGCCGTGGATGAGCAGCATCGGCGGTGCATCGGCGCGCGCATAAGTGATCGGCTGGGTCTCCGCCGGGCGCGGCCACGCCCCGAGCGCATCGCGCCCGCGCGGTTCGGTGAAGGGGTAAAAATCATACGGCCCCGACAGCAAGGCGGCGGCGCGGATGATTGCCGGGTCGACCCCGACCGCGGTCAGGTAACGGCGGTCGAGCGCGAGCATCGCGGCGATATAGGCCCCCGCGGAATGGCCCGAAAGACTGATCCGCTGGGGATCGCCGCCATGGTCGGCGGCATGATCGCGCGCCCATTTGACCGCCAGCGCGCCATCCTCGACGAACGCCGGGAAGCGGGCGCCGGGGACCAGCCGATAATCGGGGACGATGACGATGAACCCGTTGGCGGCAAAGGCGCGGGCGGCGAAACCATAATCGCGCCGCTCGCCCGACACCCACCCGCCGCCATAGAAAAACACCACCACCGGCAGCTTGGCGGCACCCTGGCGCGCAGGAACCCACACGTCGAGCTTGAGCCGCGGGTCGGCGCCGAACGCCACGCCGCCGGCCGCAAGCCTGGCGCGATCGCCCGAGATTCGGCTGACCGAGTTGAGCAAGCCAGCGGGCGAGCAATTGGCGAGCGCCAGCAAGGCGAAGACGGCGCCGCCTGCGGCAAGCATGGTGCGGCGGTGGAATGCGGAACGGCGGGGCGGAACTGGCTTCATCTAGCGCTCAACGCCCTTCACCTTGCCCCAGGTCCGCGCGGCGGTGTAGCCGAGATAGCCGGTGCCGAACAATGCATAGAGTTCTTCGGGGATGCCGCGCAGATAAGCGGTCATGCCATTGCCGATCCCGGCCGCCATGCGCGGGTCGGCGGCGGCGATCAGCCCCATCGGGATCGACCACAGGATCAATGTGTACATCATGTAGAGGAACGACGGGCGGGCGCGGCTGGTCCACGGATCGACCGACTGCGCCTCGACCACGATCGCCTGCATCTGAACCGCGATCGTCGCCGCCTCCTGGTCGCCCTGGAGCTTGATCAGCTCAAGCTTGGCGCGGTCGCGCGCCTCGGGATCTGGGATAAGCTTGTCGAGCAGCTTTGAAAGCGGGGCGATGATTGCGTCGAAAATGGCCATCTGAGGCTCCCTTAAAGTCACTAAAGTCACAAGAGTCGTAGACTCAGCGACCAATTTAAGATTTTCATAGTGTGCCGATACGGTTCGCTAGCCAACCGTAGAGGAAGGCCTCATTGGCCGGGCGGCGTTCGGCCAGGCGAAGGTAGCGCTCGCCCTGGAGCGCCTCCAAAGCGCGCAGCAACACGGTCTCTCCGCCGCGCTTGCCGCGGGCGATGAAGAAAGCGTCGAGCGCCGCCAGCGTGGCCGGCCCGACTCGGCCATCGGGAACCAGATCGGCAAAATCCTTACCGTTGCGATTGAGCGCGGTGAGCGCCCGCTGGAGAAAGGTCGCGGCAACCGTCGGGCCCATGTTGACGCCGGTGTCGAACAATTCGGCGGCAACCCGCGCGGCGCGCGTTTCAACCTGATCGAACCGCGGCCGCAGCCAGTACAAGCGGCGATAGATTGCGGCCGCTTCGTCCTGCGGCAGATGAGCCATCGCGCCGCGATAGCCATGGGCGCGCGCGACCGCCTCGGTAATTCCGAAGCAGGTCGGACCGCCACGGTCGGCGGGGTGGTTTACATAGCCGCCCTCACGCTCAAGCAGTCCATCGATCAGGCGTTCAACGCCGTCGGTCTGGTCATCGTCCATTTAACCCTCCGGTTCATTCGAGTCGCTGAAGATAACCTGATGGGTTGGCTGTAGGACAGCGATTTATCCCCGGCGGTGGATTGCGGTTGTTGCGGGGGGCGCTAGGCTGGCGCAATGAAATGGATCTTGCTCAGCGCGATCGCCGCGTTCGTCACCGCCCCAGCGGTCGCCAAGCTCAATCCGGCCGAGGTCCGCATTGCGGCGACGGTTGCCGCCGAGCAGGCGCGTACGGTTGCGCTGCTCGAGCGGCTGGTCAATCAGAATAGCGGGACGATGAACCTCGCCGGAGTCGAAGCCGTGGCACAGATGGTGCGCGCGGAATTTGAACCGCTCGGTTTCACCACCCGCTGGATCCCGCGCCGCGACACGGCGCGGGCAGGACATTTGATCGCGCAGCATCGCGGCAACGGTCGCGGCCAGCGACTGCTATTGATCGGCCACCTCGACACGGTGTTCGAGCTCGATTCGCCGTTCCAGCGCTTTGTCCCCGACGGCGATACGGCGCATGGCCCGGGCGCAGGCGACGACAAGGGCGGGATCGTGGTGATGATCGCCGCGCTGCGCGCGATGCGCGCCGCGGGGACGCTCAAAGCGGCCGACATCACGGTCGTGCTGACCGGCGACGAGGAAGACAGCGGGCTGCCGATCGAACTCGCGCGGCGCGACCTCATCGCCGCGGGCAAGGCGGCCGATGTCGCGCTCGACTTCGAGGGGCTGAGCCGCGACGGCGGCAAGGACATGGGCGTCGTCGCGCGGCGCGGCGCGATGAGCTGGACGGTCACAGCGACGAGCAAGCCGGGGCATTCGAGCGGGGTATTTTCGACCGAGTCGGGTTATGGCGCCAATTACGAATTGGTGCGGATCCTCGACTCGTTCCGGCGCGAGCTGACCGACGACAAATTGACCTATAACGTTGGACTGATGGGGGGCGGAGCGGAGGCGGCGCTCGATGCCGACCGAATCCGCCTCACCGCCAACGGCAAGACCAACATCATCGCTGCCGAGGCGGTGGCGCGTGGCGACTTGCGCGCGCTGACCCCGGCGCAGCTTGAGCGGACGGTGGCGCGGATGCGCGCGATCGTCGCAGCATCGCTGCCGGGGGCGACCGCGACGATCGCGTTCGACGACGACGCTTACCCGCCAATGGCCCCAACGGCGGGCAATCGTGCGCTGCTCGTGGCGCTCAACCGGGTCAACGCCGATCTCGGCCTTGCCCCGCAGGAGGAGCTCGATCCGCTCAAGCGCGGCGCAGGCGACATCAGCTTCGTTGCCGGCGATGTCGATGGACTGGTCGGGCTCGGCCCGTGGAGCAGCGGCGATCATACGGTCGAGGAGACGGTCGACCTGAGCTCGAT
>JAJAYY010000196.1 GCA_026785965.1 Sphingomonas bacterium | reverse complement strand
TTGCAGCTCTTCCTCGTCTCACCGCCTTGGAGGCGTTTGACGCGATGCGCGTCTTCATCGAGAACCATTGGGAGCGCGGAGGGAAGCAATCTGATGACCTCGTTTGGCTCTTGAGCGCGATGAACCGAGAGGTAGCGATCTGGCCTGATGGCGGTCCCGCTGATCCCGCGATGTGGGGTGATTGGTTGCTTGCCGTCGGAGAGGTCAAGAGCATCGACCTATCACAAGAGGCGGCAAAGCCCGTCCGCTACGCCCCGGAAACGGGCTAACGTCCGCTTTCCACCCATTGAGTCGTCACGGGAGTAAATCCCGTGACGTCGGTCCTGTCGGTTCACGCCGCTTACGGCGGCTCAACCGCAGGCCGGCCGAGCTTCGCCAGCTCTTCGCGCTGCTCGCGATTGCTGTGCCATCGCCGCGCTACGCTCGGCGGCTCAGCGCCCGTGGCCCCGCCAGCGCTTGATCGTGCGGTTGATGATTCCGGCCTCGTCGCCGCTCTCGCGCCACAAAGCGGCGAAGCTCGGGTCGGACGAGGCGGGGCGCTTTTCGGGTTCGAGGTCGTCGAAGCGGACGCGGATCGGGATCGCGACGCCTTCGCCGCAGACGATGCATTCGCGATTGCGCAACGCCGGGATGGCATCGAGGAAACCGCGCGCGCCTTCGGGCATTGCGGCGCGGACGCACGCCTGATCGCGTTCGTTGTTGAGGCGCATGGCGATGATCGTGCCGCACTGCGACAGCACGCCTTCGGCCAGATCCGACGGCCGCTGCGTGATCAGGCCCAGGCTGACGCCATATTTGCGGCCTTCCTTGGCGATCCGCTCGAGGATCTTGCGCACCGCCTGGCCCTTGGCGGTATCGTCCTTGGGGACGTAGCGGTGGGCTTCCTCGCACACGAGCAGGATCGGGCGCTGCGCCTCGGTCCGCGACCAGATCGCATAATCGAACACCATTCGCGCCAGCACCGACACCACGACCGAAGTGACTTCGGACGGGATGCCCGACACATCGACGATCGAGATCGGCTTGCCGTGGCTTGGCAAGCGGAACAATTTGGCGATGAAGCTGCCCATCGAATCGCTCACCAACATGCCCGAGAACATGAACGCGTAGCGCGGATCGGCCTTCAATTCGTCGAGCTTGTTCTTGATCCGCTGAAACGGCAGCGTGTCGCCGGCGCGGTCGAGCTTGCCCATCTCGTTGACCAGGATCGCGTTGAGATCCGACAGCAGATAAGGGATCGGCGAATCGACCGTGACCTTGCCGAGGCTTTCGGCTGCCTTGCCCTTGATTCGTGCCGCGAGCAGGCATTTGGCGAGAATGTCGGCGTCGCGCTGGCGCTCGGCGCCGTCGGTGGTCAGCAGGACCTCGCAATGCTCCTCGAAATTGAGCAGCCAATAGGGCAATTGCAGATTGTCGGCGTTGAACAGTTCGCCGCAGCTTTTGAACGCCGCCGAATATTCGCCGTGCGGATCGATCATCACGATGTGGCCCTCGGGCGACAATTTCGAAATGCGGTGGAGGATCAGCGCGACCGCGGTCGACTTGCCGGTGCCGGTCGAACCGAGGATCGCGAAATGCCTCGACAGCATCGGATCGACGTACAACGTGCCGCGAATATCGTCGGTCGGATAGACGGTGCCGATCTCGACGTGCGGGCTGTCGTCGGCGGCGAAGATCGCGCGCATGTCTTCGGTCGACACCGGCATGATCTCGCCGCCCGGGATTGGATAGCGGGTGACGCCGCGGCGAAAGCCGGTCAGGCTGCCGCTGGCGGTCTGATTGCCTTCGCCAAGGAAATCGACGTTGGCGATGACCGCGCCGTCGTCGGACGCGCACAGCGTGCGGACGTTGGCGATCAGCCAGCTGGTGCCGACCTTCATCTTCAACTGGCTTCCGACCTGGCCCGACATCGCGATCGAGGCGTCGGGGTGGCCCATCAAATGCATCATGCGGTCGGCGTGCATCGCGACCCGCGATCCCGAGCCGGCGATTTCGATCACGCGGCCGATCGCCGGGATCGACGACGCCGCGCCGCCGTTCGAAAGACCGGCCGATTCGTCGCAGTAGCTGCTCATCTGATCGAGGAACTGCTGCAGATTGTTATTGTCGGTCATCGTTTCACGCACCTTGCCAGACTTTATTGCGGTCAAGGACTAGGGGAAACGGGTTAAGATGAGGTTAGAAGGGTTTAGGTCTGGTCGAAGCGCGGGGCGGCACCGACCTGCACTCGTCAGACTCTACACACGCCGCCGGAACAGCATTGCCGCGGCCCAGCCGAGGCCGAGCGACAACAGCACTGCGGCAAGCCCATAGAGGAAGCCGTGCTGGCGTGCGGCCAGCGCGATGAAGCGTTCGAACCCCGCCTTGCCGACCTCGACGTCGCGCGTTGCCGCGGCGATTACCTTGCCGCGGTCGATCAGGAAGGTCTCGGCGGTGTAGGTGCCGACCGGGACCTGGCTGGGGATGGCAATGCGCGCGCGGTAGAGCACACCGTCGGTGATCTCGACTCCGCCGGGTTGCTCGCCGAACAGGCCCTTGCGGCGGCGCAGGTCGAGCAGCCCGGCCTCGAACCGCCGCTCCTTGTCGGGCAGCGCCCCGCCGCCGGGGGACAATTGGAGATCCTGCAAACCGAGCTCGAAGATTGCCGCGGTACGCTCGTCGACCAGCTCGCGCACCGGGCGCGACGATGCCACCGCATAATAAGACGGCGCCGAGCGGAAACGGTTCGAATCGGCGTTCATCCAGATGCCGGCGATCTTTTGCTTCTCGCGCACGATGATCGGCTCGACCGGGCCCTTCAAGACGACGACGATGTCGGCCGGGCGCTGGGGGACGCGGCCGCCCGGATACAGGATCGCCCCGAACAGCAGCAATTGCGCCCCGGCGAAGGTGTAGCGGATTTCGATCGAGCGCGCCGACACGTCGGGCACGAGCGTCGGCTCGCTTTGCGCCAGCAACAGCGGCGCGAGGCCGGCGAGGAGCATGGCGCGCTTCACAGATATTCGATCGTGAAGATTTCGTCGGGGCGCCACGCGAGGCCGAGCGCCATGCGCAATGCGACGAGCAGGATGATGCAGGCGAGCGCGAGGCGCAGCAGGTCGGGGCGCAGCCGGGTCGCGAGCAAAGCGCCATATTGCGCGCCGACTACGCCGCCCGACAGCAGCAGACCGGCAAGCACGATGTCGACCGCATGGGTGGTCATGGCATGGACCATGGTGGACACCGCGCTGACCGCAAGGATCATCACCAGGCTGGTGCCGACCACCACCCGCGCCGCCATGCCGAGCAAATAGATCATCGCCGGGACGAGGATGAAGCCGCCGCCGACTCCGAGCAGCACGGTCAGGATTCCGGCGAGGAAGCCGAGCGCGAGCGGGGCGAGCGGCGACAGATACAGGCCTGAGGCGTAAAACCGCCACCGCCCGGGAAGCGCCGCGACCCAGCGATTGTGGTGCGGCTTGGGTGCGGCGGGATCGGGCGGTGCGAGCGTCACCCAGCCGAGCGCGACGAGCGCGTCCTTGAGCATCAGCACGCCGATCGATCCCACCAGCAGGACGTACAGGAAACCGATCACCAGATCGATCTGGCCCGACGCCTGGAGCAAGCGGAACAGCCCGGCCCCGGCGAGGCTGCCGAGCGCGCCGCCGGCGATCATCACCCCGCCCATCTTGAAGTCGACTCCGCCGCGCCGGTAATGGGCGAACACCCCCGACACGCTGGAGCCGGTGATCTGGGTCGTGGCGGAGGCCACCGCGACCGTCGGCGGGATGCCGTAGAAGATCAGCAATGGGGTGGTGAGGAAGCCGCCGCCGACCCCGAACATCCCCGACAGCACCCCCACGAGTCCGCCCAGCGCGATGATAATCAGCGCGTTGACCGACAGGCCGGCAATGGGGAGGTAAATGTCCATGCGTCGCCGACAAGGCTAGCGAAGAACACGCCCGCTGCTAACCCCCCTGGCAATAGCGTCAGAAATCGCCTGCCAAGGTCAGCACCGGACCCGAGCCGGGGGCGGCGCTGCCCGCCAGGCGCTGGCGATAATCGGCGTGGATTCGCATCGATCGGCCGACGCGCCACGTCAGGCGTGGCCCGACATCGACCCGCGACAGCCCCGGCTGCATTCCGCCCCACACGCCCATGCCGACGCTGAGCTGACGCCACATCGGGCGCATCAGCGTCGCCGATCCATCGACGAACAGGTCGTGACGGCGGATCCCGACGACGCCGGCCTGAAAGTAAGCGTCAAGATTGAACCCGGCGATGATCGGCCGCTCATACACCCCGCCTTCGGCGAACAGAGCGAAGCCCGAGCTCCCCGCGCCCTGCCCGAATGTCTGGCGGCGCTCGGCGGTCAGCGCGAGCGGAAGGCGCGCGAACGGCTGCCACCGCACCCCGGCGGCGACCTCGCCACCGCGCGCTACGCCGCCAATCGGGGCGCTGGTGCGCAGGCTGGCGGCGAACCTTCTGTCGAACCGCCACAGGATCCGGGCGCCGGCCTGGCTTCCGCCGAGCATGCCATTGGCGGCGAGCGATGGCCCGCCGGGCTCGCGGCGAAGCATTGCCCACGCGCTCATCGACAATCGGTCGACTGCGGGACGGGTCAGCGCGGTCGATTGCCCGGGGATTCGGCGCGGCGCGCTTTGCCCGTTGGCGATCTGCGCCAGCGGCCATTGATCGATTGGCACGGTGGCATCGGCGTAGCGCGCGGCGGGCTCAAGCGACCAGCCATAGCCGGCGTCGATCAGCGGCCCGCGGCGCGGCGCCGGGAGCGACGCCGCAACGAGCGGCGTGGCCGCTCCGCGCGACCTGGCGCGCGCCTGCTGGGCATAAGCGAAGGGGTAAGGCGAATAAGGATAGAGCGGGTAAGCGGCGGGATTGACGCCCGGACCGGCCTCCGCAATTGGCGCGCTGACCGGATCGATCGGCGCGAATTCGGTCGCGACCAGTGGCGGCACTGCGGGCGCGATCGGCGTGGTCTGCCGATCGAGGCCCGAGCGGCGGTCGAACGCGAATGCTTCGGCACCGGGGACCAGTCCGAGGCTGACCGCGCGCAGGCCGACCCAGCCGACCAAGGCGAAACCGATGAAGCGGACCGAATGGCTCACCGCAATGCCGCCTCTCCGACCGGGAAGATGTGGCGCGTCTTGTCCCACGATTGCGGCCCATCGCGATCATGCAGCGCAAGCGCGCGCTTGGCGGCGAGGATCGCGATCAGATTGCCGACCAGCAGCCGCGGCAGCGATCGCAATCCCTCGCTTAGCCCATAAGCATATGAGGTGAAGGCAAAGCGCATCACCATGCGCCAGCCGAGCAGCCAGGCGTTGATCCACAATAATGCCGCGAGCAAAGGCGTCGGGCGGAAGGCGATCGGCGCGCCGAGCATTTCGGCGAGCGCGAGCTGGAGCCACAGCAGCAGCGCTATATAACCGGTGACCAGCAGCAAGGCGGCGAGCGGCCCGCGGCGATCGCGCATCCGCATCCACCGTTCGCCCAATCCCCCCGACCAGCCAAGCCGGTCCCATCCGGACAATGCGATGCCGCCGATCCAGCGCGCCTTCTGACGCACCGCGGCGCCGAGATCGGCGGGGAAATGGCCGCGGCTGGCAACCACCACGCGGCTTCCGGCCCGGGCTGGAATGCGCACGAACATCGTCCGCAGGCCAAGCGCGCCGAGCCGCAGCCCGAGCTCATAATCTTCGGTCAGGCTGGCCGCGGCGAACGGCAGTCCACCATTGTCCAGCGCCAGCCGCTCGATCGCATTGCGCTCGATCGCGCAGCCAACCCCGGCGAGCGGAATCGCCGCGCCGACCGCCTCGCGAACGACCAGTTCCTTGACATGGCTCTCGGCGAACTCGTCGGCATAATGACCGCTGACCCAGCGCGATCGCGGGTCGGGCAAGGGCAACACCGGCAGCTGAACCAGCGCGGCCCGCTCGACCAGCCGGTCGAACAGCTTGAGCTCGAGCGGATGGACGAGGTCTTCTGCGTCATGCAGCACGACGGCCTTGGCGCGCGGTTCGCCAGCGGCCTCGTCGGCTACAAGCGCCGTATAAAGATGATTGAGGCAGTCGGCCTTGGTGGTCGGTCCGTCGGTGTCGACGGTGACCAGGCGGACGCGCGGATCGCCGACCTCCAGAATCGCCGCCGCGGTCGCCGGATCGTTGCGATAATGGCCGACGTAAAGGCGATAATCGTCATGCTCGAAGCGCGTCAGCGTGGCGCGCAGCATCGCCCCGATGACGGTTGATTCGTCCCATGCCGGAATCAGCACCGCCAGCCGGCCGGGATGGCGCGGCGCGGCCAAGCCATCGGCAAAGGCGCGTGGATAGCGCGTATAAACGGTCAACGTGCGCCAGCCGGAACGCGCGAAATAGATCAAATCGACGAGCAGGTCGTCGAACGCGAACAACGCCGCGCCAACCGCCGCGAACAAGGCAATCTCGCCGGTGATCTCGGACAAGAGCAACGGCGCACTCATCGGCGCCGGGCAATGCCGAACAAGGCCAAGGGGACACGGTGCATGGCGTCATCCCTTCAAGGGGCGCGTTGGACCGAGCGGGAATGGTTATTCCATAACGGATGGGAAACGACAAGCAGATGTTTGATGCGAAGGCGACCATTTCGACGAACAACTCAGTCAAATGTCTGTGGCCGCACGATCTTTAGGTTCGGACTGCGATTGCGATTCTTGAAGTTTATCTCCGATTTGGCTGGTTTGTTAAACGGTGCGGGGACAGCGACTGCCCCGCATTGGGGTCATCGGGCGACCAGTGCTTTGGTCGAGTCGCGGTTCCCTCCCCCCTCGCTTCGTCCCGGATCGACACAGCACATCCGATTGGCGGAATTACGCAACAAGCAATCCCAGTCGTTTAGCCGGAACGGCAGCGTAATAGTTTAACGCACATTATACAAAATGGCTTGACAGCCGGTTAACCACGGAGCAGCGAAAAATCGTGATCAAGGGAGCTCCGGTGATGGGCGTGTTTAAACGATTGCTGGCCGAACGCCGCGGCGCGGCGGTGGCCGAATATGGGCTGATTGCAGCGGTTGCTGGAATGGCGATCGCAGTGGCTTCATTGGCGCTCGGCTCGGCGGTCACGACCGAGTTGGTCAATCTCCCAACGTGCGGGACTGCGGCCGTCTGCTGAGGCTTTGCGAAGACCGGGCATGCGCCTAGGCTTCGCTTCATGACATCGACCAAGTTCCTGTCCGGCGTGCTGTTATGGTGCGTCGGCCAAGCGGCGCTCGCCGCAGCGCCGCTGCAGGTGGTCACCGCTGCCGGGCGGTGGGCTGCGCTGCGCGGCCCGGATCAGTGCGATGCGGCGAGTTTGGCGGTGCTTCCCGCGACGCGCACGCGCGGGCCGGGTCGAGCCAGTCTGAGCTTCGATCGCGCGCAGCGCCGCGGACAATTTGCGGCATTGCTGTCGCGGCCGGTGGCACCGCGATCGAGCGTCATGCTGACGATCGGCGAGACCCCGTTCCTGCTGGTCGCGCGCGGGGCGGCGGCATGGAGCCGGGGGTCGGCGCAGGACGCGGCGATCATCGCCGCGATGCGCAGCGCGAGCGGGATGCGGATCGCGGCGCGGGCCGCCACTGGTGCGCGCTTCGTCGATCGCTATGAACTCGCTGGCGCGCCGACCGCGATCGACGCGGCGGCGGCGTGTGCCGCGACCAGCCTGTGACGCGGCGCGCCGAGCGACAATGCTGGTAAATCGCTGACGCAGCGACTAAGTGGCGCGCTTGCCATGAGCGCCGATACTCAACTGATGCCGATTCCCGGCCCCGTCGACCCCGTGCCCGTCAAGCGCGCGGCGCAATGCCGTGCCGATGGGCGGATCGAACTGGTCGGGCTGGCCAAGGACCAGATCCGCTTTGCGCTCGAAGGCGCCGGGCTCGATCCCAAGCAGGCCAAGCTTCGCGCCAAGCAGATCTGGCACTGGATCTATCACCGCGGAACGACCGAGTTCGCGGCGATGACCGACATCGCCAAGGCGCAGCACGGGTGGCTGACCGCGCAGTTCGTGATCACGCGCCCGGCGGTGATCGAGGCGCAGGTGTCGACCGACGGGACGCGCAAGTGGCTGCTTCAGACGCACGACGGCCATGATTATGAAATGGTCTTCATCCCCGACGCCGACCGCGGCACGTTGTGCGTCTCGAGCCAGGTCGGGTGCACCCTCAATTGCACCTTCTGCCACACCGGGACGATGAAGCTGGTGCGCAACCTTGAGCCGGCTGAGATCGTCGGCCAGGTCATGCTGGCGCGCGACGCACTTGGCGAATGGCCCAAGGAGGGCGAGGCGCAGAGCGACACCAGCTATACCAGCGACGGGCGCATGCTGACCAACATCGTGATGATGGGGATGGGCGAGCCGTTGTACAATTTCGACCATGTCAAACAGGCGCTCAAGATCGTCATGGACGGCGACGGGCTCGGTCTGTCGAAGCGCCGGATCACGCTGTCGACCTCGGGCGTGGTGCCGATGATGGCGCGCGCCGGCGAAGAGATTGGCGTCAACCTCGCGGTCTCGCTCCACGCGGTGACCAAGGAAGTCCGCGACGAGATCGTCCCGATCAACAAGAAATATGGCATCGACGAATTGCTCACCGCGTGCGCCGCTTACCCCGGCGCCAACAATGCGCGGCGCATCACCTTCGAATATGTCATGCTCAAGGACAAGAATGACAGCGACGCCGACGCGCGCGAACTGGTCCGGTTGATCAAGCATTATGACCTGCCCGCCAAGGTCAATCTGATCCCGTTCAACCCATGGCCCGGCGCGCCCTACGAATGCTCGACCGCCGAGCGCATTCGCAGTTTTTCGAACATCATCTTCCAGGGCGGGATTTCGGCACCGGTGCGAACCCCGCGCGGGCGCGACATCGATGCCGCTTGCGGCCAGCTCAAGACCTCGGCCGAGAAACGCTCGCGCGCCGACCTCGATCGCGAAGCCGCCGCGCTGCGGGAGGCAGCGGACGGGTTGCACGACGCCGCCTGACCGGCCACATCCCTCGTCGAAGGGGATATCAATGTCGCTGATCGGACGCTTGCTCGGAACGTTGCTGACCAAGGGACGGCTGACACTGATCAGCCCCGACGGCACCCGCGAAACTTACGGTCCGGGCAGCGGCCCGCCGCTGACGGTGCGCTTCACCGACCGCCGCGTCGCGTTCGACATCGTGCGCAATCCACGGCTCGGCTTTGGTGAAGCCTATATGGACGGGCGGCTGGTGATCGAGGACGGGACGATCCTCGACCTGCTTGAGCTGATCGTCGGCGCCAACCGCTGGGAGGAAGGCGGGCAGGGCCGAGCGTTGCTCAAGAAGGGTAAGCTCAAGGGCATCAGGACGCTGTTCCGGCGCAATGACGCCAAGCGATCGAAGCGCAACGTGGCGCACCATTACGATCTCAAGGACGAGCTCTACGCCTTGTTCCTCGACGACGACCGCCAGTATAGCTGTGCCTACTTTACCGACCCGGCGAACAGCCTTGAGCAAGCCCAGTCGGACAAGAAAGCGCACATCGCCGCCAAGCTTTATCTGAGGCGCGGGCAACGCGTGCTCGATATCGGCTGCGGGTGGGGCGGGACCGCGCTGTACCTCAACCGCGTTGCCGGGGTCGACGTGCTCGGGGTGACGCTGAGCGAGGAGCAATTGAAGGTCGCCCGGCGCCGCGCCGCCGACGCGGGAGTCGCCGACCAGGTCAAGTTCGAACTGATCGATTATCGCAGCGTCACTGGGCGCTTCGACCGGATCGTCTCGATCGGCATGTTCGAACATGTCGGCGCGCGTCATTATGACGAATTCTACGCCACCTGCCGCGACCTGCTGACCGAAGACGGGGTCATGCTGCTGCATACGATTGGCAAGTTGGGTAGCGCCGGGGCGCCCGATCCGTTCACCGACAAATGGATTTTCCCGGGCTATCATGTGCCTTCGCTGAGCCAGATGTCGGCGGCGTCGGAAAAGGTTCGTCTGATCGCCAGCGATGTCGAGACGCTGCGGCTGCATTATGGCTACACGCTGCGCCAATGGATCGAGCGCGCGACCGCGGCCAAGGCCGAAATCATCGCGATGTACGACGAGCGCTTCTACCGCATGTGGCAATTCTATCTCGCCGCGGCGGCGGTGATGTTCGACAATGGCGCGGCGTGCAATTATCAGATTCAGTATATCCGCGACCGCACCGCGCTGCCGATCACGCGCGACTATATGGCCGAGGCCGAGGCGCGCTACCGAGCGAGCTGATTCCCGCCCGGAAAGCGCATCCTATTTGGCGTGCAACTCGGCGAGCAATTCGGGCGCGGGATAAACCACCTTGAGCGCTTGCTCGATCGCCGAGGTCGACACCGCGATCGACCGCGCCATCGTCAGGTCATAGGCATAATCGTTGCGCAGCCCGGGCAGGTTGCGGTCGAAATTGGCGCCGATGATGTTGCCGTCGCGGTCGATCACCGGGGACCCCGAATTGCCGCCGATGGTGTCCGACGCATACGTGAAATCGAGCGTGCCATCGAGGTTGAGCCGCGCCTTGCTGGCGAGGATCGCCGGGGCGAGCGCGAACGGCCGCGCACCGGTGGCGCGGTCGAACGCCCCGGCCCAGCGGGTGCGATAGTCGGTCGTCACCCCGCGGTCGGTCCAGCCGCCGACCTTGCCGTAGGTGATGCGCAGCGATCCGGTCGCGTCGGGATAGGTCGAAGCGCCGAACGCCGCGAAGCGCGCATCGGCGAGCTTGGCGCGCGCGGCGGTCAGCGGGCCATCGACCTGCTCATCGTAGATCTTCTGCAGCCGGCGGTCGTTGGCATCGATCGCGCGGGCATACATGATCATCGGGTCGCTCGAGGCGGCGATTGCCGTGGCGCCCCCGTCCCACAAACCCTTGCGTACGGCGGCATCGGCGAGCCGGGTCCCGGCGACCAGCCGTTCGGACAGGCCTTCGGGGGATTCCTTGCCGAGCAATAGCCGGCTCTGGGCATGATCGGAGCCGAGATATTCGCGCGCCTTGAGCAGCGACCATTCCATGCGCAATTGTTCGAGCCACGGATAGACCGGTCGGGCATCCAACAATTGCTTCTCCAGCAGCGGCAGCGCGCTGTCGGAGTATCCCGGGAGCCGCTCGCTGTTGGGCTTGGCGCGTTCCTCGGCGGCGCGGACCAGCCGCAACGCATAGTTCATCAATTCGCCCGACGGGCGCGAGAAGCGCCGCTCGAGGTCGATCCCGCGCAGCGCGCCGACCGCGCGCTCGATCTCGCCCCACGGGTTGCCGATCGCGGCATTGCCGGCGCTCTTGGCGCGCAGCTCGGTCTCGGACTTGGCGAGCATCGCGCTGAACGCCTGATCGCCAAGCGCGCGCGTCCGGCCGATCGTCCGCTTGAGGTTATTCTCAATCCCGAACAACGTGACTTCGCCTTCGCGGGCGCGGTCGGGGTTGTTCGCCATCGCCTGGATCAAGCGCCCGCGAAGCTCGCTGTTGATCGCCAGCTCGATCGGCAAATTGACCTCGCGCTGATAGGAGAATTGGCTCTGGGTCAGCATTCGCTCGGTCGATCCGGGATTGCCGACGACGAAGATCAGCTCGCCCTTTTTGGGGTCGCGCGCGGTCCAGTTGAGGTGATGCGGCGTGACCACCGGCTTGCCGTTTTCATAGGCGCGCACGAACGACGCATCGAGCGCATAGCGCGGGAAATTATAATTGTCGGGGTCGCCGCCAAAGGTCTGCGCCGCGGCTTCGGGCGCCCACACCAGCCGGACGTCGCTATATTTGCGATAGGTGTAGAGCTTATACTGGCCGCCGCCGTACAGGCTGACGACCTGGCAACGCGTGGTCGCGGTGTCGGGGCAGCTGGCTTTCTCGATCGACGCGATCACCCCGGTGCGCGCCTTGACCGCCGCCAGACCGATGGCGCCGCCAATCGCTTGCTTCACCTGGCTGGTCACGTCGCCAATGTTGGTCACGACTTCGGACTGCAGCCCGGGGCACATCCGTTCCTCGCTGCGGCGGCGCGCGGTGAAGCCGTTGGCGTACAGATCATTATTCTTGTCGGACAGATCCTCAAGGCAATCCGCGGCGCAATGGTGGTTGGTCAGGATCAGCCCGCTCGACGACACGAAGCTCGCCGAGCACCCGCCAAGCTTGACGTTCGACAGGCGCGCGCGGTCGAGCCACGCCTGATCGGGCGCCCAGCCATATTCGGCCTTCATCTTCGCGGCTGGAAAGGCATCGAAGGTCCACATTCCTTCGTCGGCACGCGCCGCGCCGAGCGGGAGCATTGCGCCGGTCAGCAGCAGGACGCCGCGGGGGGCGGGGCGGGACATGGGCTTACTCCTTGAATACCAGAAACGGGGCCCGGCGAGCAATCTCGCCGAGCCCCGATTGAGCATGCGATCAGCGGCCGCGAAGTTCGGCCGCGAGCGCCGGTGCCGGGTAGATTTTCTCAAGCGCTTCCTGGATCGCGTCGGTCGACACGACCACGGTGCGGTTGAGCGTCCCGTCATAACCGTAATTGCCGCCCAGCGAGTCGATGTTGCCATCGAATGCGGCGCCGATCACCGCACCGTTCTTGTCGATCACCGGCGATCCCGAATTGCCGCCGATGATGTCGTTGGTGGTGACGAAATTATAGGTTTTCGACGAATCGATGCGCGCGCGGTTGGTCACGAACGCGGTCGGTAGGTCGAACGGATCCGATCCGGTGGCCCGATCGAACGTTCCGCCGATCAGGGTCCGCGACGGCACCAATTTGCCGCGCTGGGTCCAGCCCATGACCTTGCCGTAGCTGATCCGCAGGGTGAAGGTCGCGTCGGGATAATTGGCGTCGCCATAAGCCGCGAAACGGGCATCGGCGATCTTGGCCCCGGCGACGGTGAGCGGTCCGCTATAACGCTCGTCGATCAGCGCCTGGAGCTCGCGCTCGCGGCCATCGAGCTTGCGTGCCAGCACGATCATCGGATCCTTCGACGCATCGACCGCGGCCTTGCCGCCCTGCCACAATTGCTTGCGGTAAGCGGGATCGGCCATGCGCGTCGTCGACACCAGCCGCGCGGCCATGCCTTCGGGCGATTCCTTGCCCAGCATGAGCTTGATCTGGGCGTCGTCGGGGCCGAGATATTCGCGCGCTTTGGACAGGCTCCATTCGAGCATCAGCCGGTCGAGCCACGGAGTGATCGGACGCGCGTCGAGCAATTGCTTTTCGAGCAATGGCAGCGCGCTGTCGCTAAAGCCGGGCAAGCGCTCGCCATTGGGCTTGGCGCGTTCGGCGGTGGCGCGGACCAATGTGTGGGCATAGCCATACAGGTCGCTCGACGGGGTGACGAAGCGCGCCGGCAGGTAGATGTCGCGAAATGCGGTGACCGCGGTCGCGACATCGCCCCACGGATTGCCGATCGCGGCATTGCCAGCGCTCTTGGCCTTCAGATCGGCTTCGGCGGCGGCGATCTTGCCCATGAAGGCGGGATCGCTGAGCGCTTTGACTCGGCCAATATAGACTTTGAGGCTGTTCTCGATCCCGTCGAGCTCTTCCTTGCCTTCGCGAGCGCGTGCCGGGCTTTGCGCCATCGCCGTGATCAGCCGGCCGCGCAATTCGGAGAAGAGCGCAACGTTGAGCGGCGCGGTGACTTCGCGCTGGAAGGCCAACTGCTCGGTGGTCAGGCCGCGCTGGGTCGATCCGGGATTGCCGACGACGAACGTCGCTTCGCCTTCGACCGGAGCGCGTGCGACCCACTTGAGGTGCTGTGGCGTCGTCACCGGCTTGCCATTCTCGTAAGCGCGCAGGAAGCTCGCATCCATCGAGTAGCGCGGGAAGTTGAAATTGTCCGGGTCGCCGCCGAATTGCGGCGCGCGCGATTCGGGCGCCCATACGATCCGCACATCGCTATATTTGCGGTAGGTGTAGAGCTTGTACTGCCCTCCGCCGTAAAGGCTGACGACCTGGCAACGCGTGGTCGCGGTGTCGGGGCAGCCGGCCTTCTCGATTGTCGCTGCCGCGGCGGTGCGCGCCTTGACCGCGGCGCCGCCGGTGGCCGAACCGATCGCCGACTTCACGTCGCCGGTGACGTCGCGGATCGCGCTCACCACTTCGGCCTGCTGCCCGGGGCACAATTGCTCTTCGCTGCGGGCGCGCGTGGTGTAGCCGCTCTTGAGGTAATCCTTGCTCGCGCTCGACAGGTCCTGGAGGCACGGCGCGACGCAGTGATGGTTGGTCAGGATCAGCCCGCTGTCCGACACGAAGCTGGCCGAGCAGCCACCGGTCAGGCGCACCGCGGCGCCGCGCACGCGGTCGAGCCACGCCTGGTCGGGTGCCCAGCCATAATCGGCCTGCATCCGCGCGGTCGGGAAGGCGTCGAAGGTCCACATTCCTTCGTCGGCGCGGGCGGCGGCGAGCGGCAGTGCGGCGACGGCGGTAAACAAGGTGGCGGAACGGGCAAAGCGGCGCATGGTGAGTCTCCTGATATGCAGTGCGAACCCTGCACGAAAAAAGGCCCGGCGCAAGCACCGGGCCTTGGATCGGCAATGCCGAGCGGCTTAGCCCGCCTTGTGCATCTGCTTCATCATCACGCGGCCCGCGCGCCGTTCCTCGGGGGTCAGGCGACCGTCGCGATTGGCATCCATTTTGTCGAAATGCTGAAGCGCGCCAACGGTTGCTTCTTGCAGCGAAACGCGGCCGTCCTTGTTGGCGTCGGCCATCTTGAGCATCATCCCGCCCATCATCCCGCCCATCATGCCGCCGCCTTTTCCACCGCCGTGGCGCATCTTCATGCCCATCGCGCCAGGCTGGCCGGGCTGACCTTGCTGAGTGACCACGCCATTGTTGACCATCACGCGCTTCTCGATCCGCATTTCGCGGCCCTTGGCGAATTCGTCGCGATTGATCATCCCGTCGCGGTTGGCATCGAGCCGATCGAACGCGGCATTGGGATCACGCATCGCCTGATCGCCCATCCGCATATGCTCGCCCGCCATGCTCGAGCGTTCGCCGTGGTGCATGCCGCGCATCGCGGTCATTTCGTCGGTCGTGACAAAGCCGTCGTGGTTGGCGTCGACGCGCACGAAGTGGGTCGGCACCATCGCCTGCACTTCGGCGCGGGTGGTGACCGTGGCGGCCATCATCGGCATCGGCATCGCCATCGGCGCGGTGGGCTGGGCAAGGACGGGAACGGCGACGGCGGCCATCAGCCCGGCGACAAGCAACTTGTTCATCACGGCATCCTTTTCAATGTTCGGTGGCAGACTGGCTAGCGCTGTGCACCTGTATGATGCTTGAACGGCGCGGGCATGGGTGGCAAGGGCGCGACCACCGCAGACAGTGACCGGGAATGACCGCCGATGGCCGACACGATTCGCCGCGTAGTGCTTGCCTTTTCGGGTGGCCTCGACACCAGCGTGATCCTCAAGTGGCTTCAGGTCACCTATGGCTGCGAGGTGGTCACCTTCACCGCCGATCTCGGCCAGGAAGGCGAGCTCGAACCCGCGCGCGCCAAGGCGGTGTTGATGGGGGTCAAGCCCGAGCACATCTACATCGACGACCTGCGCGAGGAGTTCGTCCGCGATTTCGTGTTCCCGATGATGCGCGCCAACGCCCGGTACGAGGGCGACTATCTGCTCGGCACCTCGATCGCACGCCCGCTGATCGCCAAGCGGCTGGTCGAGATCGCGCGCGAAACCGGGGCCGATGCGGTCGCCCACGGGGCCACCGGCAAGGGCAACGATCAGGTCCGCTTCGAGCTCGGCGTCGCCGCGCTCGCCCCCGACATCAAGGTCATCGCCCCGTGGCGCGAATGGGATCTGACC
>JAJAYY010000195.1 GCA_026785965.1 Sphingomonas bacterium | reverse complement strand
TGGCCGATCAGGCGCGGCAGGATCGCGCAGGCGCCCATGTCGGCCCCGGCGAGGCCCACTTTCGTGAACAGGAATGCAGTGCGAGCATCATGCGTGGCGAGGCGAATGTCGCTCGCCATCGCGAGGATCGCGCCAGCGCCGGCGCACACTCCATCGACCGCGGCGATGATCGGCTGCGGGCAGGCCCGCATGGCGCGAACCAGGTCGCCGGTCAGCCTGGTGAACGCGAGCAATTCGGGCATCGCCATCTTGGTCAGCGGGCCGATGATCTCATGGACGTCGCCGCCCGAACAGAAATTGCCGCCGGCGCCGGCGATGACAACGCTGCGGACCTGCGGGGTGACCACGAGGGCGCGAAAAGTGTCGCGCAATTCGGCATAGGATTCGAAGGTCAGCGGGTTCTTTTTTTCGGGCCGGTCGAGGGTGATCGTCGCGACCCCGTCGGCGAAGCCCCAGCGGAAGTGGGTCGGTTCGAAGGTTGCGGGGTTCATGCGCTGGTGCCGCCGTCGATGGTGACGCAGGCGCCGTTGATCGAGCGGCTCAATGGGTGGCACAGATTGACGATCGAGGCAGCGACTTCCTCGGCGGTGATCAGGCGGCCATTGGCGTTCAGTGCGGCGAGCGCGGCACGCGATTCATCTTCGCTCCGTTTGGTCACGCGGCTGATCCGCGCTGCGCTGTCGTCGACCATCGGCGTGTCGACGAACGACGGGCAGATCGCATTGACGGTCAAATTGGTCTTGGCGAACTCAAGCGCGAGGCTTTTGACCAGCCCGACCGCGCCATGTTTCGACGCGACATAAGGCGCGGCATAAGCGCCGCCCTTCAAGCCCGCGACCGAGGCGACGACGATCAGCCGCTTGCCGTCGCCGCCGAGCAGATCGGCCAACGCGAGCTGGGCACCGTCGAATACGGCGGTCAAATTGGTGGCGATGATCGCGTCGAAGCTGGCGCGGCTGGTGCGAGCGAACGGCGCGCTGTCGCCGATCCCGGCATTGAGGATGACATAATCGAACGGGCCATTGGCGTCGCGCGCCGCGGCGAAGGCGGCGTCCATCGCCTTACGGTCGGTGATGTCGCACGCAAAGACACTGGCGCCGACCTCGCTCGCGACCGCGTCGAGCGGTTCGCGGCGGCGCCCAAGCAGCGATAATTTCGCGCCCTCGGCGGCGAGCATCCGCGCCGTCGCTGCGCCGATACCGCTGCCCCCGCCGGTGATCAGTGCGTGTCGTCCGCTTGCCCAGCCCATCATGGTCCCCTTGTCAGCGGCCAAGGCTAGGCCGGGTGCGGGGGGACGCGCAATGGCCTTGCCAGCTTGGCGGTCGCGCCATAGGCCTTGCCGTCATGCAAAGCGGAACCCTGATCAGCCTGTCGGCTTACTTCATTCTGATGCTCGGCATCGGCGTCTACGCATGGCGCAAGTCGACCGCCGACAGCTCGGGCTATCTGCTCGGCGGGCGCGACCTGGGGCCCGCGGTGACCGCGCTCAGCGCCGGGGCGAGCGACATGTCGGGCTGGCTGCTGATGGGGCTGCCCGGGGCGATCTTCCTGTCGGGGCTGAGCCAGGCTTGGATCGGGATCGGGCTGGTGATCGGGGCGTGGCTCAATTATCGCCTCGTCGCGCCGCGGCTCAGGACCTACACCGAGCTCGCCAACAACGCGATCACCGTGCCCGACTTTCTTGAGGAAAGGTTCGCGGACAAGAGCCACGCGCTGCGGCTGATCTCGGCGCTGGTGATCATCGTCTTTTTCACGCTCTACACCTCGGCGGGGATGGTATCGGGGGGCAAGTTCGCGGTCTCGGCGATGGCGATGGACTATACCACCGGGATCTTGCTCACCGCCGGAATCGTCGTCGCTTACACCGCGCTTGGCGGGTTCCTAGCGGTCAGCCTGACCGACTTCGTCCAGGGCTGCATCATGTTCGTCGCACTGGTGATGGTCCCGGTCGCGGCCTATCTCGTGCTCGGTAGCGATGGGCTGTCGCGCGGAATCGCTGCCGCCGAAGCCTCGCGCGGCTTGTCGCTGTCGTCGCTGATCGGCGGAACATCGCTGCTCGGGATCATCAGCGCGGCGGCGTGGGGGCTGGGCTATTTTGGCCAGCCGCACATCATCGTCCGCTTCATGGCGATCCGCCGTGTCGAGGATCTGCCGACCGCGCGGCGGATCAACATCGGCTGGATGGCGGTCAGCCTGGCTGGCGCAATCATGACCGGTTATGTCGGCGCGGCGTGGTTCGCGCTGCGCGGCGGAGCGCCGAGGGACCCCGAAACGGTGTTCATCGTGCTCAGCCAGATCCTGTTTCACCCGCTCGTCGCCGGCTTCACGCTGGCCGCGATCCTGGCGGCGATCATGTCGACCATCAGCAGTCAATTGCTGGTCACCTCATCGAGCCTGACCGAAGATATCTACAAGACCTATTTGCGGCGCGACGCGAGCGAGCGCGAGCTGGTTACGACCAGCCGGCTGGCGGTGGCGGCGGTGGCCGTGATCGCGGGGCTGCTCGCGCTCGATCCCGACAGTTCGATCCTCAGCCTGGTCGGCAACGCGTGGGCCGGGTTCGGCGCGGCGTTCGGGCCAGTGATCCTGTTCGCCTTGCTGTGGAAGCGCACCACGCGGACCGGGGCGCTGGCGGGGATCGTGGTCGGTGCGGTGGTGGTGATCGCGTGGATCGTCGCCGGACTTGGCGCCACGCTGTACGAAATCGTCCCCGGCTTCATCGCGGCGAGCCTCGCGACCTGGCTGGTCAGCCTCGCGACGCCGGCGCCGGCGGAAAGCATCACGCAAACCTTTGACGCGGCCGCACTGGCCGCCAAGCCCGGAGTCTGACGACCGATGAAAACCCGCGCCGCCGTCGCGTTCGAAGCCAAGCAACCGCTTGAGATCGTCGAACTCGACCTTGAAGGTCCCAAGACGGGCGAAGTGCTGGTCGAGATCATGGCGACCGGCATTTGCCATACCGATGCCTACACTCTGGATGGGCTCGACAGCGAAGGGCTGTTTCCAAGCGTGCTCGGCCACGAAGGCGCGGGCGTGGTGCGCGAGGTTGGTGTCGGGGTCACGTCGGTGGCGGTCGGCGACCATGTCATCCCGCTCTACACCCCCGAATGCCGCCAGTGTAAGTCGTGCCTCAGCGGCAAGACCAATTTGTGCACCGCGATCCGCGCCACCCAGGGCAAAGGCGTGATGCCCGACGGGACCAGCCGGTTCAGCCATAAAGGCGCGCCGATCTTTCATTATATGGGCTGCTCGACCTTTTCGAACTTCACCGTGCTGCCCGAGATCGCGGTCGCCAAGATCGATCCCGCGGCGCCGTTCGACAAGGCCTGCTACATCGGCTGCGGGGTGACCACCGGGGTCGGCGCGGTAGTCAACACGGCGAAAGTCCAACCGGGCGACAACGTCGTGGTGTTCGGGCTCGGCGGGATCGGCCTCAACGTCATCCAGGGCGCGCGGATGGCGGGGGCCGACCGGATTGTCGGGGTCGACCTCAATCCGGCCAAGGAGGAATGGGGGCGGCGGTTCGGAATGACCGACTTCGTCAATCCCAAGCACACGCCCGATGTCGTCGCGCATCTGGTCGCGATGCTCGATGGCGGCGCCGACTACAGCTTCGACTGCACCGGCAATACCGAGGTGATGCGCCAGGCATTGGAATGCTGCCACCGCGGCTGGGGCACGAGCATCATCATCGGGGTGGCCGAGGCGGGCAAGGAAATTGCGACGCGCCCGTTCCAGCTTGTCACCGGGCGCAACTGGCGCGGCACCGCGTTCGGCGGATCCAAAGGGCGGACCGACGTGCCCAAGATCGTCGACTGGTATCTCAAGGGCAAGATCGAGATCGACCCGATGATTACGCATGTGCTGGGGCTCGACGAGATCAATCGCGGGTTCGAACTGATGCACAACGGCGAGTCTATCCGCAGCGTGGTGGTTTACTAAGGGAGAAGCAGAATGTTCAGCCACATGATGGTCGGGTCGAACGACCTTGACCGGTCCAAGCAGTTTTACGACCAGCTGTTCCTGTCGATCGGCGGCAAGCCGGGCCGCGCCGACGACAAGGGGCGGCTGGCTTATGCCCGCAATGGCAGCGTGTTCATGGTCACCGCGCCAATCGATGG
>JAJAYY010000194.1 GCA_026785965.1 Sphingomonas bacterium | reverse complement strand
GCGCATGTTCTGCCGCCTCAAGGACTGCCGACGCCTCGCCACCCGCTATGACAAGGCTCTCCTGAGCAAAGTCGAAGGGCTCGCCGCCAACTTCCTCGGCAACATCCACCTCGCCGCCACCATCATGTGGTGGTTATGAGTCTTGGCCCTAGATGGGTGGCCGGGTGAGGGTGCGGGCTGGTGCAGGCTTGACGACGAGCTAAGCGAACGAGCGGTCGCCAGCTTCGGCGTTGCGCACCCAGGCGAGGTAATCGTCTTCGTACATCGGGTGGGCGAAGATGAAGCCCTGGACGGTATCGCAGCCCATCGCGCGCAAAATATCGGCCTGGGCGACATGTTCGACTGCCTCGGCGACAATCTCGGCGCCGACGCCCTTGACCAGCTGGATCACCGCCTGAACCACGACCCGCGCTTGCTCGCTTTCGTGAATGTCGGCGATCAGCGAGGGGTCGAGCTTGACCCGGTCGAGCGGCATCGCGCGCAGCCGGGCGATGTTCGAATAACCGGTCCCGAAATCGTCGATCGCGATCGTCGCGCCATCGTCGCGCAAGGCAGCGATTTCCTTGAGCACCGCTTCAGAGCATTCCATCGCCGCCGATTCGGTGAACTCAAGCTCGATCAGCGACAGCGGCACGTTGCGCGCGGCGAAGGCGGCGCGGAGCATCGGAAAGAAATCGGCGCGGTCGAGCTGGCGCGGGCTGACGTTGAAGGCGAGCCGGCGGGCGACCCCGTCGCGCTGCCAGTCGGCCAGCATGGTCGCCGCCTCGACAATCACCCACTCACCGATTTCGGCGATGATCCCGGTCGATTCGGCGATCGGGATGAAGCTGTTCGGCTGGCGCAGTCCTTCGCGCGGATGGTTCCAGCGCAGCAGCGCCTCGGCGCCGGTTATTTCGCCGGTGACGAGGCTCAGCTGGGGCTGCAGCGCGAGCACGAACTCGCCGCGCTGGACCGCCTCGCGAAGCGCGATTTCGGTATCGACCTTAACCTGATGCTCGGCCGCGAGCGCCGCGGAGAATAGGCAATATTGGCTGCCCCCGGCTTCCTTGGCGCGATACATGGCGATGTCGGCGGCGCGCATCAGCGTTTCGATGCTGTTGCCATGGTCGGGATTGATCGCGACGCCGACCGAGGCGCCGATGTCGATGCTGTGCCCGTGCAGCTCGAACGGCTCGCCGATCGCGAGCGCGATCCGACGCGCGACCCGCTCGGCGTCGGCGGCGCTGGAGATGCGCGGGATGAGAATCGTGAATTCGTCGCCGGCGAGGCGCGCGAGCAACGGCCGACGATCGCTGGTGTCGCAGATCTCCGCGGTGACCACCACGCGCAGGCGATTGGCGACCATGATCAGCAATTGGTCACCGCGGGCATGGCCCAGGCTGTCGTTGACGCTTTTGAAGCGGTCGAGGTCGACGAACAGCATCGCCGACATCACGCCCTCGGGCGCGGTGCCGATCATCTTGTCGGCTTCGGACCGGAAGTGGAGGCGATTGGGAAGCGAGGTGACCGGATCGTACATGCCCAGCGCGTGGGCATTCTCGATCGAACTGCGCACTTCGGCGAACAGGCCGTCGACCGCTGCGGCTAGCTTGGGCAGGCTGTCGCGCACGATCCGCGGGGTCGGGCTGGTGAAATCCCCTTGCTCGACCGCGAGCAGCCGGTCGCCAAGCGCGGTCAACGCGCGCGCGCTCTGGCCATTGGGACGTTCGGACGCGATATAGGCGACCATCAGGCAGAACATGCCCGCCACGATCGACGCCACAATCTGCCCGTCAAGGTCGGTGATGTAGAGGAAAGCGAGCAGAGAAAAGAAGAACGACGCGAAGCCCGCCACGCCGGAAAGCACGGCGTTGCTGATCTTCTGCGCAGTCCCTTCCTTGGTCGCGGAAATCGGTTGTCCCCTGTCGCCAGATGACGCGCCAGCCAATCATGCAAGCACGCCACCCCACGACCGCTAAACGATCGGGGTTAACAAAGCGTGGAAACGCTAGCCGCGGCGAAGGATTATATAGAGGCTCCCGCCGCCACCGTGGCGCCGGTGCGCGGCCCGCACCGCCGCGATGCGCGAAGCATGGCGCGACGCCGCCAGCCAATCATGTACCGCGGCGCGGATTCGGCCCCGCGCAATCGGCGGTTCGCCGCGCCGCTCGTGCCCGGTCACCAGCAGCAAGACGCGGTCGCCGGCATCGATCGCGCGCTCCAACGTGCGGTCGATCGCGACCCACGCCCCGTCGAGGTTGTGGCCGTGAAGATCGAGCGTTCGGTCGGGCTCGACCGATCCCGATCGCAGCCTTTTGTCCCACCCGCCATCGAGCGTCGCCGATTGCAGCCGGCGCGGCGGTGCGGGCGGCGCGACCGGGATTCGCACGGGCGGGATTCGTCCGCGCACTGCTTTGACAGGGGGCGGCGGTGGTTGCGGTGGCGCGGACGGCCCGGACGGCGCGGCTACCGTCGCCACTGGCTCACGCGACAAGGGGCGAATCGTGGCGGCTACTCGCTCCCACAGCGCGGCTTCGTCAGCGGATAGGGAACGCACGAGCCACAACGCCCTTGGGCAGCAGGATCAGGGCGCGCCCGCTGGCCGCCATTCCGCCGGCGGTGGCTTCCGCCGCCGCTCCGGCGCCCCAGAAGGTGTCGAAGCGATTGGCGCCCTTGATCGCCCCGCCGGTGTCCTGCGCTACCCACAATCCATTCGCTTCGGCACGATCCAGCGTCAGGAACACCGGTGCGCCGAGCGGGACGAACTTGGGGTCGGCGGCGACGGTGCCGCGCGGCGTGACCGCTACCCCGAGCGCCCCGAGCGGTCCCGCGCCGGTCAATTCCTTGAAGAAGATGTAGCTCAGATTCTCGCGCATCAACGCCCGGCCCTCGTCGGGATGGGCACGGATCCAGGCGACGATCCCGCTCATCGTCGCCCCGCCCGGCGGGAGCAGGTTGCGCTCGCGCAGCAAGCGCCCGATCGCGACATATTCGCGCCCGTTCTGACCGTCGTAGCCGATCCG
>JAJAYY010000193.1 GCA_026785965.1 Sphingomonas bacterium | reverse complement strand
GGCGTCAAGAAGTTCGGCGGCGAAGCCGTCATCGCCGGCAACATCATCATTCGTCAGCGCGGAACACGCGTTTACCCGGGCTCGAACGTCGGCCTCGGCAAGGATCATACCTTGTTCGCATTGACCGACGGACGCGTCGCGTTTCGCGGCGGCCGCCAAGGCCGCAAATTCGTCCACGTCGAAGCGCTTATGCCAGAGGCGGCGGAATAGTTGGGATCGGTCGCTGAAGGGCCGCTCCCCAAGGGGGCAGCCCGGACGGTCCATCAGGACTTGAAAAGGGAGAAGGGGCCGCCCCCTCTCCCTTTTTTTGTGCCCCAGCGTCACCGGGCCGTCCTTTTCTCCCGAAACTGAAACCGGGGCGCCCTAAGCGGCGCGCGGGAGGAGAAGAAAATGATGTTTGCCCGGACCGAAAGATTATTGCTCAGACCCGGCTGGGGTGAGGATGCCGCCGCTTTGGCGCAGGCGATTGCCGACGAAGCGGTGGTGCGCAACCTGTCGAGCGTGCCGTGGCCTTATGCCACCGCCGATGCCGAGGCGTTCCTCGCCGGCCCGCGCGATCCCGCGCTACCTGCCTTTCTGATCTTTCAGCGCACACCAGGCGCACCGCGGCTGGTTGGCGCGTGCGGGCTTGGCCGCCGCCCCTCGGGCGCGGTCGAACTGGGCTATTGGATCGCGCGGGCGCATTGGGGCCAGGGGTTGGCGACCGAGGCCGCGACGGCGTTGGTCGAGATCGCGCGTGCGCTCCGGCTGGCGACGCTCGAAGCGTCGCATTTCATCGACAATCCGGCGTCGGGGCGCGTGCTCGACAAGCTCGGCTTCGTCGCCACCGGCCTGTCGGCGCCGCGCTACAGCTGCGCACGCGGCGGCGAGGCGATGACCCGGCTGTTCCAGTTGAGCCTGGCCGAAGGCGAGCAAGCGCTGGCGGCGTGAAGTCGCGCGCGGGTTACACCGCGCGGCGCACCTTGCGGTAGGTCGGGTCGCGCGAGACCTCGGGCCCGATCAACGCGCGATCATCCTCGTTCCACGGGTGGAAGCGCGGCAGGAAGAAGCTCACCCACGCGCTGAAGATCTTGCGGAACATCCCCGGCCGCACCCACGCGTACCACAGCACCCCGGCCCACGCCTTGGCGCCGACGATGCCGTCCTGGCGAAGCAATTCGAGCGCCCCCGCGGTGCGATCGACGACGAAGTTGCGGGTCACGAACAGCATCACCTTGGCCTTGACCTTCCACCTTTTGGCGCGCGGCCAGTCCTTGGTCGCGTGGAGCCAGGTGTCGTAGGCGACGCCCTTATGTTCAATCTCTTCGCTCGCATGCCAGCGCCACAGATCGGCGGTGGTCGCGTCGGCGCCGTCGAGATGGCGCGGATCGGCGAGCAATTCATGCGCCAGGATCGCGGTGAAATGCTCCAGCGCCATGGTCGCGGCGAGGCTCACGATCGGCGGCCGCGTCTTGGTCAGCTCAAGCCGGGCGTGGACCTGCGCTTCGAGCTTGGTCAGATCATATCCGGCATCGGCGGCGCGGCGATTGAACGCCAGATGCTCGCGGCTGTGGATCACTTCCTGGGTGGTGAACGCCTTGATCTCCCCCGCCAGCCGCGGCTCGACCCCATCGCGAAACTGCCGCACGCTGTCGACAAAGAACGCCTCGCCCTCGGGAAAGGTCGCCGACAGCGCATTGTACAGCGCGCTCGCATAGGGATTGCCATTGTGCCACCAGCGCGGGGTCGCCTCGCCTTGTCCGAAGCGGCGATCGCGCGGGGTGATGGTCAGGTCGGCGGGGGTTACGCTTGCGGCGATCATCAATAGTCTCCAAACCTTCGGCGATCTTTTTATCGGTATTGCTGACATAAATGTCAATAAGCTTGCAAACTCGTAAACGCCTCTCGCCCGAACAAAGCCGCGCCGCGGCAGTGACGGCGGCGCGCGACCTGCTGACCAGCGAAGGCGTGGCGGCGATCACCTTGAAGTCGGTCGCGGCGCGGATCGGCCGCACCCACGCCAATCTGCTCCACCATTTCGGCTCGGTCGCCGGGCTCCACCGCGCGCTGGCCGAGGATATTGCCCATTCGGTCGCGGGTTCGATCACCGGCTCGATCGGGCGCATGCGGCGCGGCGAGGCGCGGCTGCGCGATGTCATCGAAGGCATGTTCGACGCGTTCATCGAGCAAGGCGCGGGCGAGCTCATCGCCTGGGTCGTACTCACCCGCCAGCGTGAGGCGCTCGAGCCGATCGTCGCCGCCATCGCCCAGGTCATCCGCGACATCAGCGCCCCCGACGATCCGCGCCCGCTCGACCAGGCCACGCTCGGCCTCGTCCTGCTCGCGGTCGGCGACAGCCTCGCCGGCAGCGAAGTGGCCCGCGCCTGCGGCCTGCCCCGCTCGGCGGCGCGCGATATCGCGGTGCGGCAGGTAATCGCGGTGCTGGCCGGGAAGATTGGGGTGGACTAGGTTCCCTGCGCCGCGAAATATGCCTCAAGCTTGTCAACAAGGTCGAGTTCGGCGGTCGCCGCCGACGCCGCCAGCGCCGAATCCCGGCCAGCCGCCGCGCGCTCCATGTCGCGCAAGGCCGCCTCAAACGGGGCGGTGACCGCTTGGTCGCGGACTTTTGGCGCGACCGCAGTCCAGCGCTCGCGTCCGAACGCCGCGGCCTTGGCCATATCGTCCCACCGCACCGGCGCGGCCTTGAGGTCAGCCTGGAAGCGGAAGCCGGCATAATCGAGCAGGCTGACGTCGGCCGGGACCTTGGTCGCGGACGGTACCGCCGAGACCAACTCGCGGTATATTTCGATCGATGACAAAGCGAGGTCGGCCCTCCGTTCGGTTTTGCGGTGGTCGGCGATCTCGTCCAGCAAACCATCAATTCGCCCCGCCACGGCCGGGGCCAGGATCGAGCGGATGGCCGTGATCGCGTCGCGCCCCAACGTAATTGTCCGGTCGAGCGTGGCGGGCGGATCGGTAAAAGCGGTCTCGGTCAGTTGCTCGAACGGCTCGGCCGCAGCCAGCAAACGAGACGCGGGATCGGCGGGAGCGAGCGGCGCATTGGCCTCGGCGCCTTCGCGCGATCCTTCCGCCACGCGGTTGAAGGCCATTTTGTCCTGCTCGCTCGTCCCGCACGCCACAAGGGCGAACGACAAGGCCCCCGCGGTGACCATGCCAATGCGCTTCATGTGATTCCCTTCCGATGATCATTGCTCAACGCACCCGCGCCGCGAATGACTACAAGCTCTCAGCCGCGCCGGCAGCGAAGTGGCCCGCGCCTGCGGCCTGCCCCGCTCGGCCGCGCGCGATATCGCGGTGCGGCAGGTGATCGCGGTGCTGGCAGGCAAGGTCGGCGCTCGGGCGTAGGGCGGACTAAGGCGCAATCCGTCGTTCGAAACGATCAGGTCGATCTTGAGTGCGATGGGGTTGCGCTTGACCGTCGAACCGGCAGAGCCGCAGCCAGCAAAGCGAAACCAGCGCGATTCAGGCTTCGGGGAGCGCGCCTCGCACTGATCAGCACCCCGTTCCGTCGGATACGCTTTCGACCGCTTGCGGACATTGGGTATGGGTGACTAGGTCATTACGCATCGGGCTACGCTCATAGCCGAATCCGGAAATGCGCCGTGAGGCCCTCTGGATTGTATTTGACGACGCTGTTCGACAGCCCGAAACACCGCTCGATTAGTGCACTTCCAAACCCGCGGCGGACCGGGATCTTCACGGGCGGCCCCCCCGTCTCAATCCAGTCAAGCAAGACGTAGCGGGCATCGCCATCATGCTCGGCCTTCCAGGCCAACTGCACCGATCCTCCAGTCTTGCTCAACGCACCATATTTCACTGCGTTGGTCGTCAATTCGTGCAGCACCAGAGATATTGAGACAGCCTGCTGGGCAGGAATAGTCAGCTCTGGTCCACAGACGCTAATGCTGCTGCTTGCGTCGTTTCGAAACGGGGCTAGCTCTAATTCCACAAGCTCAACGAGCTGAACCTCTCGCCCCGGTTCAAGTAACGCCTTCTGAGTCCGTGATACTGAGCGAAGTCGGCCTTCAAGGACATCGCGAAACTCCTCGACGGTCGAAACCGAACGCGCTGTGAGCGAGATCACCGAATTGACCACCGCCATGATGTTGCTGAACCTGTGCGCCATTTCCGACGCAATCAGGTTACGTTGTTCGTCGAGTGCTTTCCGGTAGCTCGCATCCCGGATGACGACGGTAAACAGGGTCTTGCGACCGAGAAAACGGCGGCTCAACATCGCCTCCGCCGGAAACTCGGTTCCATCGCGTCGAAGTCCGAACACTTCGCGTTCGCCCGCCATCGCGCGAGCTAAATCACTTGAAGCGGAGCCAAAACTTGCAACATGACGAGCATGGGTTTCTCGGAAACGAGGCGGGATCAAAAGTTGAATACTTGTTCCGAGCACTTCGGGTGCCGAATAGCCGAACAGCTTCTCGGCAGCGGGGTTAAATAGCAAGATCGTACCCTGGTCGTCGATGCTCACCACTGCATCTGCGATGCACGCCAATATTTCCTCTGCCGAAGGTCCAAGAAATTTGGCGTCCGGCTCGTTGGATTTGGTGCTCATGGCCAAGTGGCGCCCCCTGGGTAGCCACTCCCCAATACGAAATTGTCCCGGCCCGGCACATGCTAACATGGTTGATCGCGCTGGGCCATACGGCGGAACGCACCGCGACGATTCAAATTATCAAACAACGGCATAACGCTTTCAATCAGGAACGAATGCCCCGCTTTTCACTCAAACCTGTCATGACCTCTTTCGATTCGTCCCGGATATTGTCGATATTTGGGAGGGTTAGTGATGGGGAGGAACTCTGCCATGTGCGTCCGGAAAGACTGCACATACGCACTCGCCAGACATCGAACGGAAACTTGCGTTCATCAGGCAGAGCGAGCCAGTGGCGACCGTCGAAGTTATCGCCTCGAAACCAATTTCCTACACAAGCCAAATAGGTTACTCCGAATCGCATGGACGACTTCGACACCTTGAATCCGGGCCAATTCGCCGCCCCTGACGCGGCCTTTCGCACCTCGACCCACGCCGCCATCCTCTCCGAGGGCCATCACGCCCCGACCCTCCACCCCCCAAAAAGGTGCTTGAGTCTACGACTATTGTGACCATTGTGACTTAAAGCGCCCCCTCAGCCCCGTCGCCCCCCCCTTTGCCCGGCGCCCGC
>JAJAYY010000192.1 GCA_026785965.1 Sphingomonas bacterium | reverse complement strand
GGCCCACCCGGGCGGGGCAGACGCGGGCGGATTTGTCGCACAAAACGCCATGCGCCCACCGCCATGGGGCGCTTGGGCTAAGTCGCCAAGGGCCAACAACACCGGGCGCGGCGCGGTTACCGGCACCGCGCCCCGATTGGGTTACGCGCGTTCGGATTAGCCGAGGTTCGACGACACGTTGTTGAAGGTCGAACCCAGCTTTGAACCAATGCTGGTCATCGCGGTAATCGCGGCGACGGCGATGAGCGCGGCAATCAGGCCATACTCGATCGCGGTAGCGCCGCGCGAATCGCGAAGCAGCTTGAAAAGCTTGACCATTTTCAATCCCCTAATATCAGTGAGCCACTTTTTGGGGGACGAGGGTAAAGAAACGGTGAATTGTCGGGCACTGGACATTGGAGTGGCCCAGATCGGGAAAAATGGTGCTGTCGGTGAGGATTGAACTCACGACCTCAGCCTTACCAAGGATGCGCTCTACCACTGAGCTACGACAGCATGTCTCGACGACCGGCGGGCCTATGGATGTTGGGTGCGGGCGCGTCAACCCGGCTTGCCCCGCCGCCCATCGAATATTAACGACTGTGGCATGGCCAAGTCAGACCCTGCGCGTAATGCCCGGCTTGCCGCGGCGCTGCGCGACAACCTTCGCCGCCGCAAGGCGCAAAGCCGCGACAACGCTCCCGCGCTGCCTCACAATAAGGACGACGCCCAGCTGGCGAGCGAATAGCCGGCATCGAGCCCGCGATTGAGAGCCACGCGCGGCCCGAGGATGATCAGCGAGGCAAGAATCGCGCCGACGGCAATCCAGCCAAATGCCACCCAGTTCAGCGCACGAGCGGCGCGCATTGCGTTTCGAGCCATGTCTTGTCTTCCCCCTCAAGCTGCGGCCCGATCCGGGCCAGCACTTCGGCATGATAATCGTCGAGCCACGAGCGCTCGGCAGCGTTGAGCATGTCGCCATCCACCAGCCGCCGGTCAATCGGCGCATAGGTCAGCGTTTCAAACCCGAGCAACTCCTTTTCGGCGCCGACTACCGCCTTTTCCACCACCAGCACCAGATTCTCGATCCGGATGCCGTAGTCGCCGTCCTTGTAATAGCCGGGCTCGTTCGAAAGGATCATTCCCGCTTGCAGCGGCTCGTCTCCGCCCGCCTGGCTCGACCCGACCGGTGAAATCCGCTGCGGCCCTTCGTGGACCGACAGGAAAGCGCCGACTCCATGCCCAGTGCCATGCGCATAATCGAGGCCTGCTTCCCACAGCGGCCGACGCGCGAAGCTGTCGAGTTGAGAGCCGCGCGTGCCTTTGGGGAAAAGCGCCGTGGCAATCGCGATATGGCCCCTGAGCACGCGCGTGAAGCGATCACGCATCTCGTCGCTTGGGCTCCCGAGCGGCACGGTGCGCGTGATATCGGTCGTCCCGTCCTGATATTGCCCCCCCGAATCGCACAGGAACAATGTTCCGGGCGCGAGCGGCCGGTTCGCGGTGCCGCCATAATGGGGCAGCGCGCCATTGGGCCCGACCGCCGAAATCGTGTTGAACGACAGATCCTTTAGCGCCCCCGTCTCGCGCCGCAGCCCCTCGAGATGTGCAGCGGCCTTGATCTCGTCGATTTTGCCCGAGGCGTCATCAACCTCGACCCAGCGCAAGAACTTGGCGATCGCCGCCCCATCGCGCGCCTGTGCCGCTTTGTGCCCGTCGATCTCGACCTTGTTCTTGATCGCTTTGGCCAGCACCACCGGATCGCGCGCGTCGAGGATCGTCGCCCCGGCAGCGTCGAGCGCCTGCGTGATCGCCGCCACCGAGCGCTCGGGGTCAACCGCGATTGTCTTGCCCTTGAGCCCGCGCAAAAAAGGCTCGAACGCGTCGCGCTCGTGCAGCCGCACCCCATTGCCGAGGTGGGCGCGAACGTCGTCGCCGACCTTCTCCCCCGCCACGAACAAGTCCGCCGTCCCGTCGGCATTGACGATCGCATAAGCCAGAGCGACCGGGGTATGCGTCACGTCGGCGCCGCGCACGTTGAACGTCCAGGCGATCGAATCGAGCGCCGCGAGCACCGCTGCGTCAGCCTTTTTCTCGACCAGCCAGTCGGCCACCTCGTGGCGCTTCTGCGCCGACGACTTGCCCGCCAGCGCCTCGGGCTGGACCACCAGCCGCGCCGCCGAGGGCGCCGGGCGGTCGGCCCACACCCGGTCGATCGGATTGGTCCCCACCGCGACCAGCTCGGCGCCCTTCGCCTTCAACGCCACGGTCGCCGCCTTGACCCAGTCGCGGCTGTGCAGCCACGGATCGTATCCGATCCGTGCGCCGCCCTTGGCATTGGCAGCGAGCCATACGGCGATGCTGGTTTCGGGCACCGACTGGTAGCTCCATTCGCTGGCCGAAACCTGCTGCCGGACCTGGATCGTGTAGCGCCCATCGGTGAAGATCGCAGCCTCCTCGGGAAGCACCGCGGCCGACCCGGCCGAGCCCTGGAACCCGGTCAGCCATTGCAGCCGCTGGGCGTAGCTGCCGACATATTCGCTCATATGCTCGTCGGTCAGCGGGACGACGAAGCCATCGAGGTGGTCGCGCTTCAACTGCGCGCGGAGGGCGGACAAGCGATCGGCGTAGGACGACATAAGGCACCATTTTTCGACAGACGGGGGCAATTGCGCTCTCTTAGCGCCGTTTAGTGCTGGACGCGACCGGCTACGCTTGCTTCATTCGCCGGCATGACCAGATTTATGCTCGCCGCGACGCTCGCGACCGCACTCACCGCGCCGTTTCTCGCCACCACGCCAAGTCACGCTCAGAAAGCGACCATGACCCTTAGCAACAGCCTTCCCGCCCCACCGCGCGCCGAGCAACGCCCGTACAGCTATGAGCGCCACGGGGTGACGGTCGAGGATCCTTATGCGTGGCTGCGCGACAAGGGCTATCCCAAGGTCGATGACAAGGATGTGCTCGATTATCTGAAAGCCGAGAACGCGTATTTCGACGCGGCGATGAAGCCCCATGCCGCGCTCACCGAAAGCTTGTTCGAGGAGATGAAGGGCCGCATCAAGGAGGACGACAGTTCGGTCCCGATCCGCGATGGCGATTTTCTCTATTGGTCGGCATTCAAGACCGGATCGCAATATCGCGACTGGTTTCGGCGACCGGCTGCGGGGGGCGCCGACCAATTGATTTTCAGCGAGAATAGCCAAGCCGAGGGCAAGGAATATTTTCGCCTCGGCGCGTTCGCGACCAGCCCCGATGGCAAATTGCTCGCCACCCTGGTCGACGATGACGGATCGGAGCGGTTCAAGCTGGTGGTGCGCGACCTCGCATCCGGCAAGACGCTTGAAACGGTTACCGCGGTAGGGATCGGCAGCCCAATATGGACGAGCGATTCGGCGGGCCTGGTGTTCACCGAGGTCAACGACCAATGGCGCAGCTATCGCGCGCGCTATCACCGCATCGGCGACGATCCGGCCAAGGCCAAGACGCTGTACGAGGAGAAAGCCGACATCGCTTTTTCGGTCGGGGTCGACCGCTCGACCGACCGCAGCCTGATCTTCATCTCCAGCGGCAACAATTCGTCGAACGAAGTCCGCTTTGTCCCCGCCGACCAGCCCGATGCGGCACCGGTGCTGATCAGCCCGCGCAAGATCGATCGCCAATATGAAGTCGATGCGGCGCACGGCAAATTGTGGATTCTGACCAACGACGATCACGTCAATTTCCGCATCGCCAGCGCCAATCCCAAGGCGCCCGCCACGTGGACGACGCTGATCGCGGGGAGCGACCGCACTTACCTTCGCGGGGTCACCGCGCATCGCGATCATTTGCTCGTCACCAGCCGCGTCGACGGCCTCGATCAACTGGTGCTGCGCGATTACGCCAGCGGCCAAGAGGAGCGCGTGCCGTTCGCCGAGGCAAGCTATAGCGCGAGCTTTGGCGGCAACCCCGAATATGCCCCCGCCGCCTACCGGCTAAGCTATTCGTCGATGGTCACCCCGGCGACGGTGTTCGACTATCACCCCGCCGACGACCGGCTCGAGACACTTAAGGTCCAGGAAATTCCGTCGGGCTATGATCCGACCAAATATGTCACCGACCGGCTGATGATCGCGGCGCGCGACGGAAAACAGGTTCCGGTATCGGTGGTCCGCCTCAAGGGCAGCCGCAAGGACGGTTCGGGCAAGCTGTTCGTCTATGGCTATGGCGCCTATGGCTTTGCCATCCCGCCGAGCTTCTCGACCAGCCGGCTGAGCCTGGTCGATCGCGGCTTCGCTTATGCCATCGCGCATATCCGCGGCGGCGACGATCTGGGCTATCAATGGTTTCTCGACGGGAAATTGAAGGCGCGCAACAACGCGTTCAACGATTTCGTCGATGTCACGCGCGGGCTGGTCAAGGAAGGCTATGCCAAGCCCGGACGGATCGCGGCGCAGGGCGGGTCGGCCGGGGGCGAATTGATGGGCGCGGCGGTCAATCAGGCGCCCGAGCTGTTCGGTGCGGTGGTCGCCGACGTGCCGTTCGTCGATGTGCTCAACACGATGCTCGACGACACGCTGCCGCTGACCCCGGGCGAATGGACCGAATGGGGCAACCCGATCACCGATCCCGAGGCGTTCAAGCTGATCCGGAGCTACAGCCCGTATGACAATGTCACCGCGCAGGCTTACCCGCCGATGCTCATCACCGGCGGGCTCAACGATCCGCGCGTGACCTATTGGGAGCCCGCCAAATGGGCCGCCCGGCTGCGCGCGACCAAGACCGACGACAATCTGCTGCTGCTCAAGATCAACATGGGCGCGGGGCATGGCGGAAAGTCGGGCCGCTGGAACGCGCTCCACGAGGTGGCCGAGGCCTATACCTTCGTGCTGACCCAGATCGGCGAATGACGCGACCGGTCTTTACGCTGCCGATCATGGCGCGGCCCGAGCACATCGATGAGCTTGGCCATGTCAACAATGCGGTGTGGGTGCAGTGGATCCAGGAGGTCGCGCTGGCGCATTGGTACCGCGTCGCCGACCCCGCGCACCAAAATGCCTATGTGTGGGTCGTCGTGCGGCATGAGATCGATTATCTGCGCGCGGTGGTAGCGGGCGAAACGGTGATGGGGCGAACCTGGGTCGGCGATGCCCCGCGCGGCGCGCGGTTCGAGCGGCACATGGAATTCATCGGCGCGGACGACAAGGTTCGGGTCAAGGCGATCACCCAATGGGCGATCATCGACAAGGCCAGCGGCCGCCCGCTGCGCGTCCCCGCCGAAGTGATCGCGCCGTTCATGGGCGATTGACGAACGCCACCGGCAAAGCGCAGGCTCGATCGATGTCGCGCGCCATCCTTCATGACTATTTCCGATCGTCGGCCGCGTACCGGGTCCGCATCGCGCTCAATCTGAAGGGCGTCGAATATGAGCAGCGCGGCGTCAACCTTGCCAGCAATGCGCAAGCCGACGCCGCCTATCGCGCGATCAATCCGCAGGGTTTCGTGCCGATGCTCGAGATCGACGGCCACAAATTGACCCAGAGCCTCGCCATCTGCGACTATCTCGATGCCAATTTCGAACCCAACCCGTTCGTCGCCAAAGACCCCGCGGCGCGCAGCCATATCCTCGCGCTGGCCTTGGTCGTGGCGTGTGACATCCACCCGCTCAACAATCTGCGCGTGCTCAAATATCTTGAACGCGAATTGCACCAGCCGCAGGATGCCAAGGACGATTGGTATCGCCACTGGGTGAGCGAGGGGCTGTCCGCGCTCGAGGCGATGGCCAAGCCGCAGGCGGGGAGTTTCCTGGTTGGCGACGCGCCAACGCTGGCCGACATCTGCCTGGTTCCGCAATTGTACAATGCGCGACGCTTCGGAGTCCGGATCGATCATTACCCTACGCTGCGCCGCGCCGAAGAAAGCGCCAACGCGCTTCCCGCCTTTGCCGCCGCCCATCCCGATCGTCAGGAGCAGCCCGCATGAATCGCGTCGATAATATGACCCGTGGAATGGATGACATCCACGCCGCGCGGAGCGACGAAGGCACGGTCGAAATCCCGTCGCTGAAGGGCAAGGTCAGCGACGAGGAATGGGCGATCCGGGTCGATCTTGCCGCGGCCTACCGACTGGTCGCGCATTTCGGCTGGGACGACCTTATCTTCACCCACCATTCGGCGCGCATCCCGGGGCCGGAGCACCACTTCCTGCTCAATCCCTACCAGTTGATGTTCGAGGAGGTGACGGCCTCGTCGCTGGTCAAGGTCGACGTCAATGGCAATCCGGTTGATCCGACCCCGTTCATCACCAATCCGGCCGGCTTCACGATCCATTCGGCGGTGCATATGGCGCGCGAGGACGCGCATGTGGTGATGCACCTCCACACGCCCGCGGGCCAGGCAGTCAGCGCGCATGAGGAGGGTCTGTTGCCGCTGACCCAGACCGCGATGCTGGTCCGCAGCGACCTTGCCTTCCACGAGTATGAAGGGGTCGCGGTCGACCATGACGAGCGCGAGCGGATTGTCGCCGATCTTGGCACCAAGGGAGGCATGCTGCTGCGCAATCACGGCACCCTCGCGGTCGGCGGCAATGTCGGCGAATGCTTCCTCAAGCTCTATTTCATCGAGCGCGCGTGCGAGGCGCAGATCATGGCGCTTTCGGCCGGCGACAAGCTCAGCAATCCGCCGCAGGGCGCCGCCGAACTCGCCGCAAGCCAGGGCGGTGTCGGCCTCAAAATGGCCGCCAACCTGCTCGCCTGGCCTGCGCTCAAGCGGAAAGCGTACCGCCTCGATCCGGGGTTTGCTGGCTGATGGACACAGACCCGGCGCGACCGCTCGATCGCCGCGCATGACCTTCGACCAACAGGTTACGCTGGCGGTACTTGCGGTCGTCGTCGCCATGCTCATTTGGGACCGCGTCCGCTCGGACGTCGTGGCCCTCGCCGGCGCGGCGGTGCTTCTGGTCAGCGGCGCGGTGCGGCCAAGCGAGGTCCAGGGTGCGTTCGGCAGCCCCGCGATCATCACCCTCGCGTCGCTGTTCGTGCTGGTTTACGCAATCGAACTGTCGGGCCTGCTAGACCGGTTGATCAGTGGCGCGACCCGGGTCTGCAGGCGAGTCGGCGCGACGGGCCTGTGGATACTTATTGCCATGTGCGGCGCTCTGTCCGCTTTCCTCAACAATACGCCAATCGTCGTCCTCGCCGCGCCGGTCATCAAGGAAACCGCGGATACGCTGTCGCTGTCGGCGCGGCGGTTCCTGATCCCCTTATCTTATATCTGCATTCTTGGCGGCACCTGCACCCTTATCGGCACCTCGACCAACCTCCTCGTCAACGACATGGCCCGGGTCGCCGGCCAGCCGCAATTCGGGTTGTTCGACATTACCCCGGTCGGCCTCACCATCGCTGCGGCGGGCTCGATCTACCTGTTCTTCGCCAGCGGTCGATTGGCTAGCTCGCCCGCTACAAACGAGCCGATCGGCGTCGACCAGGCGCTCGAGACGCCATCGCGCTTCGCCGACGGCCAACCGGTGGAGGGCAAGGTGTTCGCGGTCCATCGGCCCCTCCGGCCATGGCGCGCCCTGATATCGGTGGCGATCTTCGTCGGCGCGATCGTCGCCGCGGCAATGGGCTGGACCCCGATTGCTGCGGCCGCCTTTGCCGGTGCCGTTCTTCTCATCCTGCTGAGAGTAATCACCGCCGAGGAGGCCTATAGCGGCCTGCGCCCCGACGTGTTGCTATTGATCGTCGGCATGGTCGTGATCGGCATCGCGATGGAGGAAAGCGGCCTTGCTGCAACGTTGACCCGGGCGCTGGTCGGGTCGGTCGAGCCAATGGGGCCGCTGATCGCGCTGATTGCGCTTTACGGCGTGACCCTGTTCCTAACCGAATTATTGTCCAACGCGACGATCGCGGTGCTTGTCACGCCGATCGCGGTCGCGTTGGCCGAGAGCCTGGCAGTCAGCCCACGCCCCTTCCTCGTCGCCGTCATGATGGCCGGAAGCGCCGCCTTCGCGACGCCGTTCGGATACCAGACCAACGTGCTGGTTTATAAGATGGGCGGCTACAGCTACATGGATTTCGTCCGCATCGGCCTACCGCTCAACCTCATCACTTGGGTGGTCGGAGTAGCGGCGATCGCGGTCTTCTTCCCGTTCTAGGTAGTGCGCTGTTCGGGACGCCTTCCGGCAGATCGTCTCAAGTGATCGTCCCCCGGACGAGCACTTTGAGACGATGGTCGGGGAGAGAGGATTCGAACCTCCGGCCCCTGCCTCCCGAAGGCAGTGCTCTGCCAGGCTGAACTACTCCCCGACTGGGACCGGCGTGCCGATGATCACCGCCACCAAGAACGCCAACACGTTGCCGCGCAAAATGAAATTCTAGAATCCGCCGATCCCTATCCGTCCCCCACCACGAAATGTTCGAGGTGGCACCGTTACGGGTCCGGCACCGAATGTCTTCGGCCTCGTCACTTTTCCACCTCCCGATCGCAGCAACTCGGATTACTGCCCCTGGCCAAGGCTGAACCCCGGCTCGCCATCGAACAGATACAGGCCCTCGGTCTTGACGAAATCGACCCCCGAATAATGCAGGTCGCGGAGCAGCTCGATCATCATCGCGCGGTTGAACGCCGCCCCGCTGCGCGCCATGAACCGGCACCGCCAATGGTCGCTGCAGAACGTTTCCGGAAGCCCCGCCGGCCACACCTTGACCCCGCGATTGGTGATCATCTGCAAATCGAGCAGCGGATTGTTGAAGGCGACCTTCAACCGCTCGGCCAGCGCCTCGGGCAGCCCGTCGAAATGGACGAACACATCGACACCCACCAGCGTCTTCTCGGCCGGCGCGGCGCGGACGGGCACGTAGATCGGCACTACCGCCGTCGATGGCGCGGCGACTGGGAGCGTGCCCGGTACCTCCCCCATCCGCGCGATCACCGCGTCGGCGAAGGCCGCGGTCCCGACGGCCAGGCCCACGCTCGCCGCGCCGTGGATGTCCGCGGTGTGGATGCCGTCCTCCAGCGTCCTAAGCCAAGCGTTGCGCACCCTCGCGGCGGCGGCCCCCTGCCCGACATGGTCGAGCATCATCGCCCCCGCAATCAACAGCCCCGACGGGTTGGCGATGTCCTGTCCGGCGATCATCGGCGCCGATCCGTGGATCGCCTCGAACATGGCGCCATGCTGTCCGATGTTGCTCGACGCACCCAGCCCGACCGATCCGGTGAGCTCCAGCGCCACGTCGCTCAGGATGTCGCCGTACAGATTGGGCATCACGATCACTTCGAATTGCTCGGGCACCGTCGCCAGCCGTGCCGCACCGATGTCGACAATCCAGTGCTCGGATTCGATCTCGGGATATTCCGCACGCACCTCGTCGAACACCTTGTGAAACAAACCGTCGGTCAGTTTCATGATGTTGTCCTTGGTGAAGCAGCTGACCTTCTTCCGGCCGTGCGCGCGGGCATAGTCGAAGGCGTAGCGGACGATTTTCTCGCACCCTGGGCGCGTGATCAACTTGAGGCACTGATAGACCTCGTCGGTCTGGCGATGCTCGATCCCGGCGTACAAGTCCTCCTCATTCTCGCGGATGATCACCAGGTCCATATCGGGGTGGCGGCAGGCGACCGCCGGGCTCAGTGCGCGGCACGGCCGGACATTGGCGAACAACCCGAGCGACTTGCGCACCGTCACGTTCAAGCTCTTGTACCCGCCGCCCTGTGGGGTGGTGATCGGCGCCTTGTAGAACACCTTGGTGCGGCGCAGGCTGTCCCACGCATGCGGCGTGATCCCGGCGCTGTGCCCCGCGCGATACACCGCCTCACCCAGCTCGACCCGTTCGATTGCCAACTGCGCTCCCGCCGCCGCCAGGATGCGCAGGCACGCGTCCATAATCTCGGGGCCGATCCCGTCGCCATAAGCAATGCTCACCGGAATCGCGGTGACGGGCTCGGCGGTGCGGACGGACATCGGGACATGGCTGGTCATCGGGGAGGTTCCTCAAGGTGGCTTGGCCACGCTTTGCCCGCTCGACTTATCAACTAGAAATGAATAGAACACAGTTGTGCTATTGAGGACTGCAATAATGAATTCCAGCCCGGTCGATCCCGACTTGCTCCGCGCCTTTGTCACTGTGGTCGAGGCGGGTGGCTTTTCCGCTGCCGCGCAGCGCTTGCTTCGCGGTCAGTCGGCGGTCTCACTACAGGTTAAGCGGCTCGAGAAGCGACTCGGCACGCGTCTGCTCGACCGCGGCCCGCGCCATCTGCGCGTGACCAGCGAAGGCGAGGCGATCCTCGATTCCGCGCGCCGCATCCTGGCCCTCAACGATCAGCTCATAGCGCGCGCGCGCGAACCCGAACTCGCCGGGGTTGTGCGCCTCGGCGCGCCCGAGGATTTCGCCACAACGCGCCTACCTGCGCTGTTGGCCAGCTTCGTGCGCGCTTTTCCTCGGGTGGCGCTCGAAGTCACCTGCGAGCTGACCCTCGAACTTCTCGACCGCTTCGCTGCCGGCGGGCTCGACCTCGCGCTGATCAAGCGCGACCCGGCCATTCCCGGCAGCGCTCGCACCGCCCGAGGTGTGCGCGTCTGGCGCGAGCCCTTGGTTTGGGTTGGCGCAAGCCCTCTCGCTCCGCAGGTCGAGGGCCCGCTGCCCCTTGTCTGCTCGCCGCGTCCCTGTCTCCATCGCAGCCGCGCCACCACTGCGCTCGATCGCGCCGGCCGCGCCTGGCGCATCGCTTATTCGTGCGGCAGTCTCGCCGGCAATCACGCCGCCCTCCGCGCCGGCCTCGGCGTGGCGGTGCTTCCGCTCGACATGGTCCCGCACGACCTCGTCATTCTCAAGGAACTGGAGTCCGGCCTGCCAGAGCTCGCCGACACCGAAATGGCGCTGATCGAGGCCGCCAACCTTCCCGCCCCCGCCACTCGCCTGCGCGAATATATCGTCCGCGATCTGGAGCATGGCGGGGCGGGCTAAGGCCGAACAGCGCGAACAGAGAAAATTGGTCGGGGAGAGAGGATTCGAACCTCCGGCCCCTGCCTCCCGAAGGCAGTGCTCTACCAGGCTGAGCTACTCCCCGACCGGGACCGAACGGCGAACCGTCCGGTGCAGGAGCGCGGGCTTCCTAGCGGGGGCGGTTGTGTTACGCAATAGACCTGATCAGCGCCCAAGCGCGCTCAGCCAGTCGGCATGACGGACCAGTTTTTCGCGCGGCGCGTCGGCCCGCGCGGCGGCAGTCTCGGCAGTCTCGATCGTGCGCCAATCGGCGAAGTCGGTCGCGTTCACGCCGCGCTCGGCAAGCAAGGCCGACAGTCCGAGTCCGCCTGGCTTGCCGGTTGAGGACCCGGGCGGAAGCGCGGCGGCAATCGCTTCGGCGACTTCATAGCCGTCGGGGCGGTTGGTGCCGATCGTCCCCGATGGTCCGCGCCGGGCCCAGCCGACGCAGTATAGTCCGTCGCCGATGACCCCGCCGTCATTGGCAAACTTGCCCCCGCGCTCGTCATAGGGGACGCCGTCGATGCGCGGGGTGTGATAGCCGATGCAGCTCACGATCAGGCTCGCGGGGATGGCATAGGTTTCGCCAGTGCCGACGCATTGTCCGCCCTCGGCGAGCGCGGTGCGCTCGACCACCAGCCGCTCGGCGCGCCCCTCGCCTTCGATCGCCACCGGTCGGGCGAAGAAATCGAACTGGATATGCTTGGGCTTTTCGTCGTGCGGGGTGGCGAAGTCGCGCAAATGAGCGACCGACTTGCGCGCGCCGGGATCGAGCCCAGCGTCGGCTTCGATTGCAGGCAGGTCGCCAGACTCGACGTGCGGCACTGCCGCGTCGAGGTGGCCAAGCTCGCCCAATTCCTTGGCGGTCATCGCGATCTGGTGCGGCCCGCGCCGCCCGACGATGGTGATGGTGCGGATCGCCGACGCATCGAGCGCGTCGAGCGCGTGCGCGACGATATCCGATCCACCGAATTCGGCGCGGGTCTTGGACAGGATTCGCGCCACGTCGAGTGCGACATTGCCGTTGCCGATGACCGCCGCCGAAGCGCCGGCGAGTGGCGGATCGAGATCGGCGAAGTCGGGATGGCCATTGTACCAGCCGACGAACGCCGCCGACCCGACCACGCCGGGCAATTCCTCGCCGGGGATGCCAAGCGCGCGGTCGCGCGGTGCCCCGGTGGCAAGGATGACGCCGTCATAGAGCGACTTCAATTCGTCGATCGAGACCGCTGCACCGACCGCGACATTGCCAAGGAAACGCACGCCCGCTTCTTCAACCACTTTGTCATAGCGCCGCGACACCGCCTTGATCGATTGATGGTCGGGCGCGACCCCGAAGCGGATCAGCCCGTAGGGCACCGGAAGCTGGTCGATGATGTCGATCTGCGCCGCATCACCATAGGCCTTGGCCAGCGCCTCGGCGGTGTAAAAGCCCGCCGGTCCTGATCCGATCACCGCGAAATGCCGCATGCTCCGCTCCCGCTTGGTTGTGCGAGCGAGCCTAGTCGCGCTTATCCTCAAGCAGCAAGTCGCCGCCCTTTTTGTTGAGCATCGCCTCGATCGGCGCAGCGAACAGCGACAGGATCCCGGGCAGCATCACCTGGCAGTGGACCTTGGCCTCCTCGACGTCGATCTTGGCCTCGACCGACTGCCCCATCGCCTGGATGGTGAGGTTGAGCGTGTCGCCCGACCACGACGAATCGACGTGGCTGGCACCGCCCGGAATGTGCGATTCGAGCTTGCCGATGTTATTCGCGATCCGCCGACGCGCTTCGTCGCGGCCAAGGCGATGGGGAAGATCGACGTTGATTGGGCGTTGCATGGCTCGAAAGATGAGGCGCGCGGCGTTGCTTTTCAAGCCAAGCGGCGTTCTGATGCGATGATGCGCCGCCTGCTCCCCTTATTGTGTCTGTTGCTTGCTTTGCCATCGGCGACGCTGGCGCAGCCGGCGCGGTTCAACCCGGCGGCCGATTACATCACCTCGGGACAGGACGAGCCAGGTTATCGGGCGTGGCTGACGGCGGTCCCTTATCGCGCGATGTTTGTCCAAGGGTTCGACCACTATCTGACCATTTATGGTGTCGCCGGGATTGTCCCGACGTGGCAGTTGATGCGCACCGCGACCGACTGGCAGCGCTGCGCCGCCGACCCGTTCGAAGTGCCGCCGCCAAGCGAATGGGCCAATCTGGTCGAGACGCTGCGCTATATCCGCGCGCATGTCGTCCCGGTGGTGGGCCCGGTCGAACCGGTCTCGGTCTATCGCAATCCGGCGCTCAACGCCTGCGCCGGCGGTGCCTCGGAGAGCGCGCATCGCCACCTGTTTGCGGTCGACATGGTGCCGCTGCGCGCGACCGACCGCAATGCGCTGATCCGCGGGCTGTGCGCGATCCACGCCTGGCAAGGCAGCGGATTCGATGTCGGGATGGGCTTCTACAAGGGGTTGCGCTTCCACGTCGATTCGATGCGCTATCGCAAATGGGGCGCCGATGGCCGCGATGGCAGCACCAGCTGCGCCGCGACACTGGCCGCGATTGAAGCGCAGGCGGCGGCGTCACGCGCCGCGATAGCCAGCCGGGCTGCGGCCGTTGCCGCGCCCGATCCGCGTGTCTCGCCTGACCCACTGTCGGCCAGATAGCCCTTGTCTTGACCCTCCAACCCACCACATCCTTGGCCAGACGAGGGGTAACCAATGGATCTTGAGAAACTGACCGATCGCGCGCGCGGCTTTCTCCAGGCGGCGCAGACGATCGCGGTGCGCGAACATCATCAGCGGATCGCCCCGGCGCATTATTTAAAAGCGCTGCTTGACGATGAGCAAGGCATGGCCGCGGGGCTGATCGAGGCCGCGGGCGGAGACGGCAAAGCCGCCCGGCGCGAGGCCGATGCCCTGGTCGCTAAGGTTCCCACCGTGACTGGCAGCGGCGCGACCTCGGCGCCGGGGATCGACGGGGACCTGATTCGCTTGCTCGACCAGGCGCAGGAGATCGCGAAAAAGGCTGGCGACGAATATGTCACGGTCGAGCGCATCCTGCTGGCGATGGCGCTCGCCAAAGGCAGCGAGGTCGCCGCCGCGATCGGCAAGGCCGGGGTCACCCCGCAGACGCTCAACGCCGCGATCGACAAGCTTCGCCAGGGCCGCACCGCCGACACGCAGGGCTCGGAAGACCGCTACGACGCCCTCAAGCGCTACTCGCGCGACCTCACCCAGGCCGCGCGTGACGGCAAGCTCGACCCGGTAATCGGGCGCGACGAGGAAATTCGCCGCACCATCCAGGTCCTCGCTCGCCGCACCAAGAACAACCCGGTGCTGATTGGCGAACCCGGAGTCGGCAAAACCGCGATCGCCGAGGGGCTGGCGATCCGCATCGCCAATGGCGACGTCCCCGACGGCTTGAAGAACCGCCGGCTGCTCAGCCTCGACATGGGCGCGTTGATCGCCGGGGCGAAGTATCGCGGTGAGTTTGAGGAGCGCCTCAAGGGCGTCCTCGATGAGGTCAAGCAGGCCGCGGGCGAGGTCATCTTGTTCATCGACGAAATGCATACGCTGGTCGGCGCAGGCAAAGGCGAAGGCGCGATGGACGCGGCCAATCTGCTCAAGCCCGCGTTGTCGCGTGGCGAGTTGCACGCGATTGGCGCGACCACGCTCGATGAATATCGCAAGCATATTGAAAAAGACGCCGCGCTTGAGCGTCGCTTCCAGCCGGTGTTCGTCGGCGAGCCGACCGTCCCCGACACCATTTCGATCCTGCGCGGGCTGAAGGAGAAATATGAGCTTCACCACGGTGTGCGGATCACCGACGCGGCGCTGGTCGCCGCTGCGACGCTCAGCAACCGCTATATTTCCGATCGCTTCCTGCCCGACAAAGCGATCGACCTGATGGACGAAGCCGCATCGCGGCTGCGGATGGAAGTCGAATCGAAGCCCGAGGAAATCGAGAATCTCGACCGCCGGATCATCCAGCTCAAGATCGAGCGCGAGGCGCTCAAGAAGGAGAGCGACGCGGCGTCGAAGGATCGTCTTAAGACGCTCGAAGGCGAACTCGCCAACCTCGAGCAGCAATCGTCCGAGCTGACCGGTCGGTGGCAGGCCGAAAAAGAAAAGATCAGCGCCGAGGCCGAGTTGAAGGTCCAGCTCGATGCCGCCCGGATCGAGCTCGACCAGGCCCAGCGCGGCGGCGATCTCGCCCGTGCCGGCGAGCTCCAATATGGCCGCATCCCCGAACTCGAGAAAAAGCTCGCCGACGCCGCGGT
>JAJAYY010000191.1 GCA_026785965.1 Sphingomonas bacterium | reverse complement strand
GATCAGCGTACGCTGAAAGGAGGTCGTCCCTGGCTCGGTGTCGTGACGGACAGACTTTCCGTCCCTTTGCTCGAGCCAATAGAGTTCCCCATTTTCGGCCAGTTCCACCTTGTAGGCATTCGCCGGGATATCATCGTCGAACGCGTCGTCGATGCGTGCCGCAAGCAGGGGGCTGTCGATGACCACCCCCAATTCGGTATTGAGCCTGGCCGATCGCGGGTCGAAGTTGAACGAGCCGATGAACGTGCGCGTGCGGTCGACCGAAAAGGTCTTGGCGTGCAGCGCCGTCGCCGAGCCGCCGATGGCGGTACCGGAACCCGACCCTGAGCCTCCGCTGCCGACGATGCGCCGATCGGGACTGCCGGCGCGCGCCGGTCGGCGCATTTCGTAGAGCTGGATGCCGGCCCGCAACAGGGCTTTGCGCTTATCCGCGTAGCCGGCATAAACGATCGGCACGTCGGTCGACTCCAGCGCGTTGGTCAGGATGCTGACGCGGACACCGCGCCGGGCCATCGCCTTGAACGCATACACACCGCCGTCGGTCGGCACGAAATAGCCCGAGATCAGCGCTAGCCCTGTGTCGGGATCGCCAAGGATGTCCTGCAGCCGATTGACGAGCAGTTGTTTGGGTTCGGCGCGGCCCAACGTCTTGGATGGGTGATCGCTGATGAGCTGCGTCCTCGCCCAGATCAACGGCAATTGCTGCTCGCTGAGCTGCTTGAACACGGACGAGTCGCGGATCGCCTCGACGTAGCGCCGGGCCGCGGGTTCGCGCCCGGTCCGCGCGGCCTCCGCCGCGAGCTGGGCAAGCTCGCCCGTTCCGACAGTCGGCACGCTGCGCTCGGCCGGATAGGCCGACCGGCTGCCCCAATAGAGATCGAATTGCCGCGACACTTCGCCGACCGCCGGCCCAACCGCCAGAACGTCGAGATCGGCGAACAACAGCCCGTCGCCCGCTCCAAAATATTCGTCGCCGATGTTGCGCCCACCGACGATCGTCACCTGATTGTCGGCGGTGAAGCTTTTGTTGTGCATGCGTCGATTGAGGCGGAGGAAGTCGGTGACGTAGCCGATCGCGCGCGGGCTGCGAATCACGAACGGATTGTACAAGCGCACTTCGATATTGGGGTGGGCATTCAGCGCCGACAGCGTCGGGTCGAGCCCCGCCGTGACATTGTCGTCGAGCAGCAGCCGGACCCGGACCCCGCGATCGGCGGCGGCGCGCAGTTCCTGGAACAACAGCGTGCCCGACAGATCCTTGTGCCAGATATAATATTGCACATCGAGGCTGCGTTGCGCGGCGCGGGCGAGCAGCACTCGCGCCGCGAATGCGCCGTGCGGGTCGCGCAGTTCGTGGACACCCGAGCGACCCGGATTGGCCGCGACGCCAGGGCCGACGGTGCGCCCGAGCGGCGTCTCCGCCGTATCCGTCAGCGCGCCCGAGATGCTGCGACCGTCGAGCGACGGCAATGGAAAGACAACACGTACGAACAGGACCGCGATCAACAAAACGACAGCGGCACCTACGGCGATTTTCAATAGGAGCAACATTCGTTCCTGACCCTGTATGTGCTTCAGCCTAATCGAATTCACAGTCGGCGGTGCCATTCCTCGCTTGATCTGCTCAAATCGCTCATCTGATCGTCTGTAGTCGGGCGAGCAAGGGCCCAGTCAGGAAAGTTTGCCGAATGCCTGAATTTCTTTGCCGCGACTCGTCGCTTCAGACTTCAGTTGCCGCTGACTGATCCTTGTTCGACCCATGCAAGGGCTTGTTGGACTTCCTTCTGCTCAAAGGTTCGATAGCTGACGTGAGGCAAGATCGCGCTCTCCAGTTTCGCGGCGCCGCAAGACGGTCATGCTATTCAACCCAAGCACGGCAGCGATGCGCGCCGATGGCCGGTTTTCGCGCCTGGTTGAAGGGATGGGGCTGTCAGCTTATTGGAAGCGGCGGGGCATCGTGCCCGATTTCCAGATGGTAATGCTCTGACTTACGCGATGCAGGTCGAAGTTCGACGCGGCAAGTTCGGGTCGTTTCCGGCGAGTGGCGCTCGTCGCTGAATCACTATTCTCGTCCATCCACCCCTAACCGCAACGGATTGTAAGATCACCGGTTTCCAGGGCGTCTAACAATTCGTCGTTCGTCCGCTTTCGGGTAATATTTGTTGCGCGTTGGCGCGCCATTTCAGTTCCGCAGCCATGAAAAAAGCCGGCTGACCGGCTTGATTCATTCATGGCTGCAAAACGGGGCGCTCAGGCAGTGGCGGCGAACATTGGGCCGGCGGCGGCCGCGCGCTCGGCGAAATCCTGCGCCAATTTGGCGTGCCAATCGCGCGCTTGCGGGGTCATGGCGCGATGCGCGGCGGTCCGTTCCTCGGCCGCGCGGCGCATGTAAAAACGCTGGTTCGACTCCATTGACCCCTCCCACGCCACCATCATCCGAGCGAGAACACCCTGCTCCGCAAAGGTGAATCGATGGTTAATATCGACAGCCTATCGATGCCGTCCCTCGGCGGGACCGACCGTTGCACATAAGCGACACAGATTACGAATCCGTTCATCGTTGAAACTACACGACTCATCGCGCGTTCGGGCTTATGAACAGGAGAACGGATATGCTGACGTCGATCAGTAAGCAGTTTGACCCCGCCAAGCGCGGCTACCACGCCGTCTATCGCGAGAATCAGGTCAATCATTGCCCGGGTTGCGGGCGGACCCATTGGTATGTCGGGCGGACGCTCGCCGAATGCGGGTTTTGCGCCACCGCGCTGCCGCTCAGCGAAAGTTTCCGCCAGTCGGCGGAGCCGCGCGTGATCGGCCGCTCGCGCCCGCACGAACCGTCGGCGTTTGCAGCTTGATTGGCCGCACGCCGCCGGTTTGATTTGTGTGGTATGATAGGGAGGCGAAACGGTTTATAGT
>JAJAYY010000190.1 GCA_026785965.1 Sphingomonas bacterium | reverse complement strand
GCGGCGTACATGGCGCGCTACCTCGCCAAGAATATCGTCGCCGCGGGCCTCGCCACGCGCTGCACGTTCCAGCTCGATAATGCGATCGGGGTCAGCGAGCCGCTGTCGCTTTACGTCGATAGCCACGGCACCGGGACGGTCGGCGACGACGCGCTTCACATAAGCGTGGAGCTCGGCTTCCTGGTCGCCCGCGTCATAGCCCTTGCCATGCTGGGTCGAGACCACGATCGCGGTCGCCGCGACCGGCTTGCTCTCGACGTAGCGCAAGGTCACCTGGCTCTTGGCGTCGGGCTCAAGGAACGGCGCCGCGCCCGAATGGCGGTCGGCGGCCATCCGCTCGAGGATCTTGTGGCTGTAGTAAAGCGTGGCGGGGAGGAAATCGGGGGTCTCGTCGGTGGCATAGCCGAACATGATGCCCTGGTCGCCGGCGCCTTCATCCTTGTTGCCAGTGGCATCGACGCCCTGCGCGATGTGCGCCGACTGGCCGTGGAGGTTGTTCTCGAAGCGGAAGCTTTCCCAGTGGAAGCCGTCCTGCTCATAGCCGATCTTCTTGACCGTCGCGCGCACCGTCGCCTCAATTTCGGCGAGCGCGCCGTCAGCCCACTGGCCGTCCTCATACACGCCCTTGCAGCGAATCTCGCCCGCGAGCACCACCAACTGGGTCGTGCACAGTGTCTCGCATGCAATCCGCGCTTCGGGATCCTTGGCGAGAAACAGGTCGACGATCGCGTCGCTGATCTGGTCCGAGACCTTGTCGGGATGGCCTTCGGAAACCGATTCGGAAGTGAAAAGATAGGAGCTGCGCATAAGCGGCGTTGAGTCCTTGCAGAGGGAATCACTGGGGAATTGAGGATATAAAGATATCCTTATGTCTGCCTGTAGCGAGGCCGACGAGACAGTGCAATCGCCGCAACAAGCAGCGCGAAGCCGAGCAGCAGCGGAATGATATTGCCGAGCTGCGCGAACAGCGTCGCCTGGGCCGCTGGCGGCGGCAAGTCGGCGTCGATGATCCCGGCGGTGCCGGCGGGGATCGACCGCAGCAGGCGACCGCGCGCGTCGATCAAGGCGCTGATCCCGGTCGGGGTCGAGCGGATCACGGGAATGCCCTCCTCGGCGGCGCGAAGCCGGGCCTGGGCGAGGTGCTGCGGCGGGCCCCACGCGCCGAACCACGCGTCGTTCGACGGGTTGAACAGGAATTGCGGGCGATGCGCGCGATCGACCACCTGGCCCGAGAAGATGATTTCGTAGCAAATCTGGAGCCCCATCAGCCCGCCGCCGGGAAGCGCGAGCGAGCGCGGGCCGGGGCCGTCGGCAAAATCGAGATCGCCGGGGGCGAGCCGCGACAGGCCGATCGCCGACAGGATCGGGCGCATCGGCAGATATTCGCCGTACGGGACAAGGTGGGCCTTGTCGTAGCGAGCGAGGGCGCGTGCTTCGTGGTCGAACAGGAATACGCTGTTGGTGGCGCCGCTGACGCTTATCCCGTCGCGTGAATTGAGGCCGAGCCCGCCGGTCACGAGCCATGCGCCAGGAGCGAGGCTGTGCACCGCGCGGGCACGCTCGGCGGCGACGATCGGAGCGGCGGCGGCGCGTTCATCGCTGAGCGGCTCGGTCACCGCGGCCTCGGGCCAGAACAAGAGGCCGGGCGGGCCGAGGTCGCGATTGAACGGGCGTCGTGACAGACTGGCGAGCCGCTGCGCGGCGATCGCGTCAAACCCGTCGCGCCACTTGTCGGCCTGGCCGATGTTGGGCTGGACGATGCGGATCCGTTTCGGGCTGCCGACGACTGCGGGATCGCCTTGTCCGGGAAGCGCGAGCAGAAGCAAGGCGATCGCGGCAAACGTCACCGGCGCGCGCCACGCGCGGTTCCACGCCAGCCACGCCATCCCGCCCGCCAGCACGACCAGCATCGACAGTCCGTAAGTGCCGATCGTCGCCGACGTCTCGCGCCATGGCGTATCGAGCAGCGCGACGCCGACCGGGTTCCACGCGAAGCCGGTGAACATCGTGCCGCGCAGCCATTCGGTGATCGCCCAGGCACCAGCCAGCGCGAGGACGAGCGCGAGGCGCCGCTCGCGCCCATATTTCCACGCCAGCCCGGCGGCGAGCATCATGAACGCCGCTAAATAGAAAGACAGCAGCACGACCGCGATCCAGCCAAGCCACGCGGGCATCGCCGCCTGGAAGGTGAAAGCGGTCGCGATCCAGTTCAATCCGACGCAAAATTGCCCGACCGCAAAGCCCCAGCCGATCAGCAGCGCGCGCCGCAGGCTCGCGGCGCGGGCAATCAACTCGCACAAGCCCGCGAAAGCGAGCGGCATCAGCGGCCACCAGCCGACCGGTTCGAATGCGAATGCGGAAAGCGCGCCGAGGACCAGCGCAATCAAAAAATGCATGGCGCCTTGGCTAGCGGCTCACGACCGTGGGGGGAAGCGGTTGCGGCATCGCCGAACTCACGCGCCACACCTTGCCGCCGACGTCGTCGGCGACGAGCAGACTGCCGTCACGCGCGATCGCTACGCCGACCGGGCGGCCATAAGCGACGTCCTTGACCCGGAAGCCGGTCAGCACATCGACCGGCTTGCCCGACGGCTGCGCGCCCGCGAAGGGCACGAAGATTACCTTGTAACCCGAGGCCGGCTTGCGGTTCCACGATCCGTGCTGGCCGACGAACGCGCCTTTCGCGAACTGCGTGCCGAGCGCGGCACCTTGGCTGAAGGTCAGCCCGAGCGAGGCGGTGTGCGGCCCAAGCGCATAATCAGGCGCGATCGCCTTCGCGACCATATCCGGATTGGCTGGCGGGCGACTGTCGACATGCTGGCCATAGTAGCTGAACGGCCAGCCGTAGAAGCCGCCGTCCTTCACCGAGGTCATGTAATCGGGGACGATGTCGTTGCCCAATTCATCGCGTTCGTTGACCGACGTCCACAACATGCGGCTCCACGGGTTCCACGCGATCCCGACCGGGTTGCGCAATCCGCTCGCGAAAATGCGATAGGCGCCGGTGCGTGCGTCGATCATCCAGATTGCGGCGCGGCCTTTTTCCATGGCCAAGCCATTCTCGCCGACATTGCTGTTCGATCCGACCCCGACGAACAGAAATTTGCCATCGGGGGAGGCGACCATCGACTTGGTCCAATGGTGGTTATAGCCCGAGGGCAAGCCGGTGACGTGGCGCGGCGCGGCGCTGATCGTGGTTTCGCCGGGGGTAAAGCGATAGGCGATCAACCCATCGGCGTTGGCGACGAACAATTCGCCATTGGCAAACGCCATCCCGAACGGCG
>JAJAYY010000189.1 GCA_026785965.1 Sphingomonas bacterium | reverse complement strand
GTGTCGCGCCCTACATCGGGCGGAAGCGACGAAGGTTCAAGCCTCGATCGGTCAGGCGCCCGGCGCGCGGTGCGACAAATATGCGAGGCGGCGAACTTCGCGGCGGCCGCGCGTGACGGTGTCGAGGATCAGCCCGGCGAAGAAGCACAGCACCGCGACGATCACCATTCCGGTGACGAGGATCGCGGTCGGCAGTCGCGGCACCAGCCCGGTATCGAGATAGGTCATCACCAACGGCAACGCGAGCAGCACGGCAGCGAGGATGAACAATGCCCCGATCGCGCCGTAGAACAGCACCGGGCGCTCGACCCGGTAGAGCGTGCCGATGGTCTTGAGGATGCGCCAGCCGTCGCGATAGGTCGACAGCTTCGACGCCGACCCTTCGGGCCGTGCGCCATAAGCGGTCGCGACCTCGCCGACCGGCATCCTTAGTTCGAGCGCGTGGACGCTGATCTCGGTCTCGATCTCGAACCCCGCCGAGAGCACCGGGAAGCTTTTGACGAAGCGCCGCGAGAACACCCGATAGCCCGAAAAAATGTCGGTGAAGCTGCGCCCGAACAGCCCCGACAGCAGCCCGGTGAACAACCGATTGCCAAGCACGTGGCCGCCGCGATAGGCCTCGACCGCTTGGTGCTGGCGGGTGCCGACGACCATGTCGAGCTGCTCGTCGAGCAGCAATTTGACCATCCCCGGCGCGGCCGTGGGATCATAGGTCAGATCGCCGTCGGCCATGATGTAGACGTCGGCATCGACGTCGGCGAACATCCGCCGCACGACATGGCCCTTGCCCTGCTGGCGCTCGGTCGAGACCAGGGCCCCGGCGGCGCGGGCGATTTCGACAGTCTTGTCGCGGCTGTTATTGTCGAACACGTAGATCATCGCATCGGGCAGCGCGGCGCGGAAGCCGGCGATCGTTTCGGCGATCGCGGCTTCCTCATTGTAGCATGGCAGCACCACCGCCACCCGCACGCTGCTGCCCCCCGTGACCATCGTTACTTGGCCTTGGCCGGGGCCTTCTTGGCGACAGGCTTCTTGGCCGGCGCTGCAACCTTGGCGGGCTTGGCTTCAGCCTTGGCGGGCTTGGCTTCGGCCTTGGCCGGCTTGGCTTCGCCCTTGGCCGCCGGCTTCGGAGCCGGAGCAGCCTTGTCGGCCTTGGCCGGAGCCTCGGCCTTTTTGGCGGCGGGCTTTTTGGCGGCGGCTTTCTTGGCCGGCTTGGCGGCGCCATGATCGTGGCCGCAGTCCGGGCCGTGGACATGGCCTTCCTCACTCTCGAGGTCGGCTTCGAGCTCAACGCGGGTCACGCTGCGCTCGGAGACCTTGGCCTTCGAGAACAGGAAGTCGACCACCTTGTCCTCATACAAAGGCGCGCGCAATTGGGCGGCGGCCATCGGGTCCTGCTGGACATATTCGATGAACCGGTCGCGGTCCTTGGGTTGATATTGCGACGCGGCCTGGCCGATCAGGCGGTTCATTTCCTGGGTCGTGATCTCGATCCCGTTGGCAGCGCCGATTTCGGACAGCAGCAAGCCAAGCCGGACGCGGCGCACTGCGATCGAGCGATATTCGTCGGCCTCGCCCTCGATTTCCTTGAGCGCGGCGGCCGAATCTTCTTCCTGGCTCGCTTCTTGGCGAAGCTGGCCCATGATGTTCTGATATTCGGCCTCGACCATCGACGGCGGAACGTCGAAATCATGATCGGCGGCAAGCTGATCGAGCAAGCGGCGCTTCATGTGGGTGCGCGTCAGCTGGTTGAGCTCCTGCTGCTGCCGGTCGCCGATCAGGCCCTTCAGTTGCTCAAGGTCCTTCAAGCCGAGCTGCTTGGCGAATTCGTCGTCAATCCTGGTCTCGCCCGCGACCTTGACGGCCTTGACCTTGATGTCGAACGTCGCCGGCTTGCCCTTGAGGTTGTCGGCCGGATAATCCTTGGGGAAGCTAACGTTGAGCGTGCGCTCGTCGCCGACCTTGACCCCGACCATCTGGTCTTCGAACCCGGGGATCAGATTGCCCGACCCGATCACCACCGCCATATCCTCGCCGGTGCCGCCGTCGAACGCGACCCCGCCCGACTTGCCGACGAAATCGATCACCACCTGGTCGCCCGAAGCGGCCTTGTGGCCCTTCTTGGCGTCTTCGAAGCGGGTCTGCGAGGCGGCCAACTGCGTCAGCTGCGCATCGAGCGCGGCGGAATCGCTTGCGACCGTCAGGCGCTCGAGCTTCAACCCGCCGATCTTGGGCGTCGGGACGTCGGGCAGCGTTTCAAGGCTGACGCGCACTTCGGCGTCCTTGCCCGCGGCATAGCCGTCGTCGAGCTCGACCTGGGGCTGCATCGCCGGACGCAATTTCTTGTCAGCGAGCAATTGCTGGACGCTCTGCTGGACGGTGGTGTTGAGCGCTTCGGCGTGAAGGCTCTCGCCGTGCATCTTGCGGATCAGGTTGGGCGGAACCTTGCCGGGGCGGAAGCCGGGCATCTTGATCTGCGGCGCCATGCGCTTGATCTCGCCATCGACGTGCGCGTCGATGTCCTTGGCCGCTATGGTGAGCGTATAGGCCCGCTTGAGGCCCGCATTTTCCGTCTCGACGGTCTTCATGATGCTGTCGTCTACCCGTAGTTTACTTGATCCAGGGGAGCGTCGCGTGCAGCCGTGGCGGCATGGTGCGGGCGAAGGGACTCGAACCCCCACATCTTGCGATACTGGTACCTAAAACCAGCGCGTCTACCAATTCCGCCACGCCCGCGCGGACGCTCTTCGAAGTGCGCGGCCTATAGCAAGGATCGCGGGCCGTGCAACCTTGTCTCGGCGTCGCGGCGCATCGAGGCAACTTAGCGCGCCCGGCGCGGTTATAGAGGGGAAGGAGAGCAATATGTCCGATCCCGAGCGCCCCGACCAACTGCCCCCCGAACCGAGCCAGCCCGGCGAGCCGACCGAGGCCCCAGCCGAAGCGCCCCCCCCGGGCCCCGATATTGACGTCCCCTCGCCGTCGTCGCCCGACACCGATCCGTCGAGCACGCCGATCTCGCCGATCGGATGATGGCCAGCCGACCGCCAGCACCGGGCACTCCGCCGGGCGACCCGGGCGAAGTGCCGCCGCTGCCCGACGAACCCCACCGCCCGCCGCCGCCCGACCCGATCGCGGCCTAGCGGACCTTGCGCGCCGAGTTGGTGATCGCTTCGAAGTCGGCCAGCGAGGCGTTGAAATAATGCGCGCGGGCGGCGTCGAGCAGGACGAGATACAGCCGCCCATCGACATTCGCCCCGACCGCGCGGCCGCGGCGCCAAACTTCGTCGCTGTCGAGATGCTCGAAGTCGAACTGGAAGCCATTCTGGCCGAGGAACGGACGTGGCGCGAGGCCGAGGGTCTTGAAGTCGATCGTCCCGCCGCGCACCCGGAACAGGCTTTCGAGCATCGCGGTAATTTCGGGCGCGGTCATGTTGGCGCGGAACTTGGGCACTTGCCGGTCGTCGCGCCGGGTCTGGCGGACCAATGTGTCACCGCTCTTGAGCCCGGTGACATAGCTGATGCCGTCGAGGTAGGGCCCATTCTGGGTCCAGTCCTCGACTTCGCGGATGTCGATGAACAATTGCCCGCGCTGGCGATTCCATTCGCGCGGCGGGGTGACTCGCAGGCTGCCATTGCCGACCGCCACTTCTTGCGCCCGGACCAGCCCGTAACTGCTCATGCCAAAGCCGCCACCGCCGACCCCGCCGGCGCAGGCCGGGAGCGCGACGATCAGCGCGCCAAGCGCCAAAATCTTGCCGCCACTGGTCATCCTGCTCTCCTCAACTCGCCAGCATCTGACGCACGAAGGCGGCGTCGGGGGCATTGGGTGTGATCATCAAATAACGGGTTAGAGCGGCGCGTGCCTCGCTTTGGCGCCCGGCCTTGGACAGCATGATGCCGTGCCACCGCCATGCGTCGGCCGGGGCGTCGGGATAGAGCACCGCCGCGGCATAGCCCTGCGCCGCGCGAAGATCGTCGCCGGTGCGATTGCGCAGCCGCCAGATCTCCGCCTCATTGAAGCGGAGCAGCCCGTTCCAGCCGTCCTGGGCAAGATTGTTGACGATATATTGGCTCGCGCCGGGATCGTTGAGCTTGACCTGGTCGTCGAGCAAGGTCGGGCGAATCTTCGCGATCGCCGCCAAATAAGACGCGCGCCGTGCATCGTACATCACTCCCGGCCGGGTGACATCGGCGGCGCTGAGCCTGAGGTCGGCCATGCGCGATTCGGGAGTCGGGTGGGTACCGAACAGCGAAATATCCTTGTCGCGGCGCTTGCGGCGATATTTGGCCGACAACTCTTCCTCGGCGATCAATTGCTCCCACGTTTCGGCCATCGCCCGCGGGTCATAGCCCTGTTCGGCGAGCAGCCGCACACCCAGCGCGTCGGCCTCGGCCTCCAGCTCGCGGTTGTAGCGCAGCAGCGACAGGATCGTGCCGAGCTCGCCGAGCCGCGCCAGATCACCGGTATAGACACCGGCGGCGCCGCCAGCGACGCCAGCGCCCATCGCCAGGATTGCGAACAGGTCGGTCTTGGTGCGCATGTCGCGCCACTGGCGAATCTGATGCTTGCGCAAAAAATGCGCCGCTTCGTGCGCGATTACGCCAGCCAGTTGCGCCTCGTTGCGCATCCGCAGCAGCAGCCCGGTGAACACCATCGCGAAACCCGTCGGGAACATCATCGCGTTGAAATCTGGCACCCGCACCAGATAGATTCGGAAATCGCGCGCGGCGGGGCCGCCGACCTTGCCGATCAGGCCCTGAAGATAGGTCGCCAGCGCCGGATCGTTGACCACCAGATTCGATCCCGCAATCTCCTCCTCGACCCGCGCCATCTGTTGCCACATGCCCTTTTCATCGGCATCGACCGGGCGGTAACCGGGGCCGATCAGCGGCACCATCGCCGACGGCAGGATGCGCGCCGAGGCAGTGCCCGTGGCACTCGCCGCCGCCAGCGCCGCGCCGGCCAGCAGCATGCCGCGGCGATCGATCGCGGTCATGACGCGGCGCGCTGCGCGCGGCGGATGTCGCGGCCCGGCTTCATCCGCCCAACCAGTCGCTCGACCATCTCGGCGGCGCCCTTGTCGGTGCGGATATCGCCGACCTTGATCCCGGCGATCTGGCTGCCCGCCTGGACGACGTTGAACCACACCACCTTGCCGGTGCGTAGATCGACCAGGCTGGCATAAGCGAATTGACCCGCGCCGCCGATGTTGGGCGCGCAGAAACCGACGATGCAGCCGGCGATCCCGAGCACCTGGAGCGCTACCCGCCCGGTCGAGGCGAAGCTGTCCTCGGCGTGCATGAATAAGGCATAGTCCATCCCGCTTTTCTGCCCGAGCGCGATTGCCTGATCGCCCAGCGTCCAGTCGAGCCCCTTGCGGCGCTTGGTCGGAAGGTCCTCACCCAGATATTTGTGCAGCGCGATCGAATTGCCGACCGCATTATGCAGCCGCTCGAGCTCGGCGATGGTCTCGGCGCTGACGCCGGGAAGCGAATCGCGGCGATCGAGGATTTTCACATTGCCGCCGCGCCCGGCCTGCTGGGCACGAAGCGCGTCGAGCAATTTGGTCCGCGCGGTCTCGGTCCAGTCGGCGCGCGCCTCGACCATCCCGCCAGTGGTGACCGATCCGACCGACACGTCGGGGCGCATGACCAACAATTTATAGTCGCCCGACGGCGGGGTGAATTGGGTGTCGGCATATTGCCTGGTCTGGACGCAGGCGGTCAGCGCGACGCTGCACGCCAGCGCAATTCCAAATCGACGCATCCTCGTCTCCCTGCCGCGAGGGCTGCGCCACCTTAGGACAGGACGCAACTCTTACCCTCGAACCGCCCCCGTAACGCTTAACGGGGCGGACAAGTTGCGCCAGCGACGCCCGGCAGGCAATGGCCATCGATCGAGCGCGGATCGACCCGCAGGCCGATCATCGCGGCGAGCGTCGGCATGATGTCGATGGTTTCGACCGCCGCGTCGCTGGGCCTGTTCGTCATCCCCGGACGCCACATCAGGATCGGCACGCGGCGGTCATAATCCCACGCGCTGCCGTGGGTCGCGGCATAGCCTTTGCCGGGTTTCGCGATCGGGGTGATGTGGCGCTTGAGCAGCACCACCAGATCACCCGAGCGCTGAACATCGAACGACGCCCGCGCGCGCTCGGCAAGCGTCCAGCGATCGGGGGTCGTGACCGGCGCCGCGATCCGCGCGAGCTGGTCGCGGGTGAACACCGCCTCAACCTGCGGATCGGCGCGATAAGCGGCGAGCGCGGCGTTTATCGCGCGCGTCCGGTCGGCGGGCCTCAGCGCGCGATCGAGATAGACATCGCCATTGGCGCCCGAACCGATCAGCACCGGGCCCGACAGCTTAAGCTCGGCGGCGAGCCGCTTGCCGAGCGCGGCGGGCTCGAGCGAGGCCATGCTGCGCGCGGCCTCGGTCACGCCGAGCAATCGCAACCGCTCGGGAATATCCTCGCCGCCATGGTCGGCGGTAAGCACCACCGCATAATCGATCCGGCGTGCGTCGAGCAGCCGCAAGAAATCGCCCAGGTCGCGGTCGAGGCTGAGCAATTGGAGGCACATTTCGGCGCCGCCAGTGCCATAGGTGTGGCCGACATAGTCGGTCGCGCTCAATCCGATCGCGATCAGGTCGGTGGCGCGGCGCTTGCCCAGCGCCAGCTCGTCGATCAGCTTGGCAGCGAGCGCCAGCGTCATTCCGTCGAACGCCGGCGAGGCGCGAAATCCGCTCGCATCGCCAGCGGCGCGTGCGAAGCGTCCGCCGCCGACTGCGGTCTTGCCGTCGCCGATCGCGACGACTCTCGACTTGGCATTGCAATAAGCCGGCGCCTCAAGCGGCATTGCGGGCGCGGCGATCAGCGCCGCAACCGCCTGATTGGCCGCCGCGACGCTGACCGGGACCGGTGTCACCGCCTTGAGGTCGGTGGCAAATTTCTTGCCGTCCCAATACCAGCGCTGGGCGGGGCGCTGCCCGCCCATCATCACCGCCCCGCGATCTTTGCCTGCCACGGCGACAGTGCGCGAGGCCGGGTCGGCGGCGGTCATCAATTCGCCCAAAGTCGGCACTTTGAGGTGCAATGGCGAGACCGTGTAGCTGGACGAGGACGAGCCGGGGACGCGCTCATCCTCGGCGCAATAAACCGCTTTGTCCGACCGCGCTTGGCCCAAGTCGAACCAGGCGTTGGCGATGATCCCGGTGCGGCTCGGGCGCGATCCGGTGACGATCGTCGAATGGCCCGGGCAGGTCTCGGTCGCAGCATGGCCCTGATAGCCGTTGCGAAACGCCGCCCCCCCCGCCAGCCGCGCCAGCCCGCCGCTGAACAGCCCACGATATTCGTCAAACAGATCGGCCGAGAATTGATCGACCGAGATCGCGACGATCAGCTTGGGCAGGCGCGGCGGCTGGGCGAAGGCGGGAGTCGCGATAACTGCGGCTACGGCGGCGAACAAATAACGCATGAATGATCCCTCCCTGGCCGTCACCCCGGCCTTGAGCCGGGGTCTGCCTTGTCTTTGTTACGAAGGAAAGACGGATGCCGAGTCAAGCCCGGCATGACGACATCATGTTGCCAGCTTGGCCTTCAACCGCTCGTTGATCATTTGCGGGTTGGCCTTGCCCTGCATCGCCTTCATCGTCTGGCCGACGAAGAAGCCGAACAAGGCCTCCTTGCCATCCTTAAATTGCTGAACCTTGTCGGCGTTGGCGACGAGGATTGCGTCGATCGCGGCATCGATCGCGCCGCTGTCGCTGGTCTGCTTGAGCCCGCGTTCCGCGACGATCTTGCCCGCGCCGTCGCCGCTCTCGAGCATGATCTCGAACACCTGCTTGGCGAGGCTCCCCGACAGCGTTCCGTCGGCGACGAGGCTCAGCAATTCGGCGGCGTTGGCGGGGGTCACCGGCGAATCGGCGAGACCCCGCCCCATGCGGTTTAGGGCGCCGAACAATTCCGACGCGACCCAATTGGCGGCCTGTGGCGGCGGTGCCCCGGCGTCGAGCAAGGCATCGAACCAACGCGCGGCCTCGACCTCGGCAGTCAGGATCGAAGCGTTGTAGGGCGTGATGCCGAGGTCTTCGAAGCGCTTGCGCTTGGCATCGGGCAATTCGGGCAGGCTCTCGCGGCACGCGGCGAGGAACGCGTCGTCAAGCTCGAGCGGGAGCAAATCGGGATCCGGGAAATAGCGGTAATCGTGCGCATCTTCCTTCGACCGAAGCGTCCGCGTGACGTTCTTGTCGGGATCGTAGAGCCGCGTCTCCTGCGCGACCGCACCGCCCTCCTCGATCAAATCGACCTGGCGCCGTGCTTCATGCTCGATCACCGCCATCACGAAACGCACCGAATTGACGTTCTTGGTCTCGGTCCGCGTGCCGAGTTCATCGCCCGGTTTTCTCACGCTGACATTGACGTCGGCGCGCATCGAGCCTTCTTCCATATTGCCGTCGCAAGAGCCGACATAGCGGAGGATCGCTCTTAACTTGCGGAGATAAGCCCCTGCTTCGGCAGGTGAACTCATATCGGGTTTACTGACAATCTCCATCAACGCGACGCCCGATCGGTTGAGGTCGACATAGGACATCGTCGGATGCTGGTCGTGCATCAGCTTGCCCGCGTCCTGCTCGATATGGATCCGCTCGACCCCGATC
>JAJAYY010000188.1 GCA_026785965.1 Sphingomonas bacterium | reverse complement strand
CGCCGCGCCTCGATCGCCTCGACCGCATTCTTGACGATATTGGTCAGCGCCTGGCCGAGCTGGCGGCGGTCGCACACCAGCCACATCGGCCCTGCCGCGGGTTCAATCGAGAAGGAGACGCCGGGATGGGCGACCTCGTGCAGGAACAGCGCCGCGCGCGCGATGTCGTGGACATTCTCCTGGCGGAACACCGGCTTCGGCATGCGCGCGAAGTTGGAGAATTCGTCGACCATCCGCCGAAGGTCGCCGACCTGACGGATGATCGTGTCGGTCAGCCGCGCAAAGGTATCGGGATCGCTCGCGATTTCGGCGCCATAGCGCCGCTGCAGCCGCTCGGCGGCAAGCTGGATTGGGGTCAGCGGATTCTTGATCTCATGCGCGATGCGGCGCGCGATATCTGACCAGGCGGCGCGCCGCTGGTCGGACAGTTGGTCGGTGATGTCGTCGAACGTCAACACCCCGCCATCGGCGGTCTTCATGCGCTTGACCGCGAGCGTGCGTTGGCCGCTTTCGGCCGCCACGGTGACCGCCGCATCGCGCGTCTCGCCGCTCAGAAATTCGGCCAGCTCGGGGGATATTTCGCTCAGGTCGCGCCCCTCGAGCCCCTCGTCGCCATGGTGGAGCAGCGCCTCGGCCGAGCGGTTGATCAGCAGGATGCGGCTGTTGGTGTCGAGCGCGATCACCCCCGCGGTGACCGACGATAGCACTGCTTCGATGAACGCACGGCGCGTGTCGAGCTGGTCGTTCGCGGCGATCAGCGCGCCGGTCTGTTCCTGCAGGCGCCCGGTCATTCGGTTGAACGCGGTCGCCAGCATGGCGATCTCGTCGGCCGGCTTGTTGACCTCGACCCGCGCCGAAAAATCGCCTTCCTCGACCCGCCCGGCAGCATCGACCAGTTCCCCCACCGGGCGCAGCAAGCGGTCGGCCAGGCGCAGCGCGGTGAAAATCGACAGCGCGACAATCACCAGCGCCCCCGCCAGCAAGGCGAAGTTGAACCGCAACTGGTTGGCTCGGCTGCGCGACAGCAACGCCTGATAATCGTTGAGCACGTCGTTGCCGCGGCGAATCTGTTGCTGGAACTGCGGATCGAATACGCGCGCGGCATAAAGGTAGGTGTTGGGCCCGAACGCCAGCTTGGTCAGGTTGCCGACCCGGTCGGACGAGCTGACCGGCACGCTTTTCGCCATGCGGAGCGCGGCAATCTTGTCCCCGGTAATGACCTTTTCGAGTGGTCGATCATAAGGATTGACGATCGCCAGCGTGCGCACCTGGCCATCGTTGCCAAGGTTGACGATCGCGGCTTCGGACAGGTTGCGGTACAGCACCTGGGTGCCGAAACTGTTGAGGAAGCGCGGGTCGTCGATCGACACGATGGCGAGAGCATTGGCGAGATCGCCGCTCATCGTCTCGGTCTCGCTCGCGACCCGCGCGACTTCGCGGTCATAGGCGCTGCGCGCAAGCACGACGGTATTTTCAAGCATGCTCCGCGCGCGGTCGGAGAACCAGAATTCAAGCCCCGACTGGAACAGCAACGATGCGAAGATCGCCACCAGCACGGTCGGCACCGCCGCGATCAACGAGAATAAAGCGACGAGCCGGGTGTGGAGCCGCCCGCTGCCGATGCCGCGGTCAGCGACGCGGTTGATCGCCAGCTTGCGCGACAGCAGCACCATCAGCGCGATTGCGGGCAACAGGTTGGCGATCAGCAACAATGCGATCAACGGCGGCGACAGCAGGGTCCCCGGCGCGGCATCACGGTTGAGCAACACGACCGACAGTGCAAGCATCGCCACCACCAGCACCGCGCTTAGCCATGTGGCATAAAAAAACAGCCGCCCGTCGGCCCAGGCGCGAGCCCAGCGGCTCTCCGCGGCAGGGCTTTCAAGCAAAGAATCAGCGCGGGCGACGTCCATTGCGCGCTGTCCTAGCATGGACGCGTTGCATAAAAAACACAGTCTTGATCAGTTTTATCAGGCGGCCGCGCGCGCCAGCCACGGCGCGTAAAATTCGCGCAGCATGCCGATCACGACCGCCGGATCGTCCTGCTGGTTGACGGCATTGCGAAACTCGGCCGATCCGGTCAGCCCCTTGGTGTACCAGCCGATATGCTTGCGCGCGAGGTTGACCCCGGTGACGCTGCCGTAGAGCGATTGCATGGCGTCATATTGCTCGAGGATCAGCGCCAATTGCTCGTCCATCGACGGCGCCGGCCGGTCCCCGCCACCCGCGAGGTCGGCGATCACCTGCCCCAACAGCCACGGTTTGCCATAAGCCCCGCGCCCGATCATCACGCCGTCGGCGCCCGATTGGGCAAGCGCGGTGCGGGCATCGGCAAGCGTGTTGATGTCGCCGTTGACGATCACCGGCAGTCTGGTCGCCTGCTTGACCTTGCGCACGAAGCTCCAGTCGGCCGAGCCCTTGTACATCTGGCAGCGAGTGCGACCGTGAACGGTGATCATGTGAATACCAAGATCTTCGGCGATCCGCGCCAGTTCGGGCGCGTTGAGGCTGTGATGATCCCACCCCATCCGCATCTTGAGCGTGACCGGCAGCTTGACCGCCTTGACCGTCGCGTCGAGGATAGCTGCGGCGAGCGGCAAGTCGCGCATCAGCGCCGATCCGGCGTCGCCATTGACGACCTTCTTCACCGGGCAGCCCATGTTGATATCGATGATCGCCGCGCCACGCTGCTCGTTGAGTTTCGCGGCTTCGGCCATTTCCAACGGCCCGCAGCCGGCGAGCTGGAGCGACACCGGCTCCTCCGTGGGGTCCCACGCGGCCTTTTGCAGCGACTGGCGGGTCTCGCGGATCATCGCCTGGCTGGCGATCATCTCGCTCACCGTCAGCCCGGCGCCATAGCGCTTGACCATCTTGCGAAACGGCAAGTCGGTGACGCCGGTCATCGGCGCCAGGATGACGGGCGCGTCGATGATCACCGGACCGATGGAGATGGGTTTGACAAGGCTCATGGGAAGCCGCGCCTTTACAGAAGGCGGGCCAAACGGGCAAGGCGCGCGACATGCCCGCCACGCACAACGTCACCGCCCTCATCGTCGCCGCCGGATCGGGCAGTCGACTCGGCGGAGAGTTGCCGAAGCAATTTCGCTTGCTTGGCGGCACGGCGGTGCTGGCGCATGCGGTCGACGCATTGGCGTCACATCCCCGGATCGACGCGGTGCGCGTGGTGATCGGCTCGGGCCAGGAAGCAATGGCGCGCGCCGCGCTCGGGCTGCGTGACGTCGGCGACGTCATCATTGGCGGCGCCGAGCGCGCCGACAGCGTTCGTGCCGGGCTCGCCGCGCTCGGCGACGGGATCGTGCTCGTTCACGACGCGGCGCGCCCCTTCTGCCCGCACGCCGTCATCGACCGGCTGCTCGGTGCGCTCGGCGACCATGATGGCGCGGTGCCGGTCGTTTCCGTGGCGGACACGATCGCCAAAGGCGCTCGAACGCTCGAAGCGATGGTCGATCGCTCGCACCTGTTCCGCGTCCAGACTCCGCAGGCGTTCCATGTCGAGGATCTGGTCTATGCCTATGACGAAGCCGGTAAGCGCGCCCCGACCGACGAATCGACCGTGATGGTTGAAGCCGGGCTGAAGGTCGCAACGGTTGAGGGGGACGCGATGCTCGACAAGCTCACCACGGCGGCCGACTGGGAGCGCGCCGAAGCGCTGCTGTCCGCGCGCCTCGTCAGCCGCACCGGGATCGGGTTCGATGTCCACGCCTTTGCCGGCGACGGTCCGCTGATGATGGGCGGAGTCGAAATCGCGCATGATCGCGGACTCGCCGGGCACAGCGATGCCGATGTCGTGCTCCACGCGATTACCGATGCGTTGCTTGGCGCGGCCGGGCTGGGCGACATTGGCGAGCATTTCCCGCCGAGTGATCCGCACTGGCAGGGTGCCGACTCGGCGATTTTTCTCGCCCACGCCCCGAGCCTGATCCGCGCTGCCGGCGGGATCATCGATTTTGTCGATTGCACGGTGGTCGCCGAAGCGCCCAAGGTGAGCCCGCACCGCGCCGCGATGCGTTCGAAGGTGGCACAGATATTGGCGCTCGCCGAGGGTCAGGTGAGCATCAAGGCGACCACCACCGAAGGTCTCGGCTTCGCCGGTCGCCGCGAAGGGATTGCCGCACAGGCGGTGGCGACGATTCGGATCGCAATCGACCGCATGGAGACAAACTGATGGGCGATTACCTGCTCCCGGCTGAATTGGTCGACAAGGCACGCGAAGTGGTTGCGGCCAATCGCGCGATCGGGCGCCGCGTCGCGGTCGCTGAAAGCTGCACCGGCGGGCTGGTCAGCGCCGCGATCACCGAAATCGCCGGTTCGTCCGAAATGTTCGAAAGCGGCTATGTCACGTATTCGAATGCCGCCAAGGTTGCCGAACTCAACGTCTGCGAAGATGTGGTCGAAACTTTTGGTGCGGTCAGCATCGCCACTGCCTGGGCGATGGCGCAAGGCGCGCTCGAAAGCTCGGGCGCCGATGTCGCAGTGGCGATCACCGGGATCGCGGGGCCCGACGGAGGCACACCGCAGAAACCGGTCGGAACCGTGGTGTTCGCGCGCGCCGAACGCAACGCCGGCTCCGACGCGATCGTCGCCGACCAGAAATTGTTCGATGCCAGTGGCGGGCGCTCGGGGGTTCGGCTTCAGGCGGCGCTTTGCGCGCTTGAACTGCTGCTGCCGTAAAGCGCTGCGGCACGCAGCTCGAACGCGCCCGTCATGCGCCGCAACGCGCGGTCGAACATTGCCCCGGCGAGACCCTCGAACAGGGGCTTCTTGAACGCTAAGTCGACCGAGAAAATCACTTCGGTGCCGCCATCCGAAGCGGGTTCGAAGCGCCACTCATTCTTGAGATATTTGAGTGGTCCTTCGATATAATCGACGGTGATTGCAGTCGAGCGCTGCTTGGTCACCCGGCTGGTGAAGCGCTGCTTGAAGGCGTTGAACCCGACCACCAGGTCGGCGACGGTCTCCGCCTCGCTCGACGAGCGGACGCGGACTGCGACCACCCATGGCAGGAACTCATCGTAGCGTGCGACATCGGCGACAAGATCGAACAATTGCTCGGGGGAATAAGGCAGGTGCTTGGTCTCGGAATGGCGCGGCATCAGGCCCCTGCCCGCGCCAGTAACGCATCGCGCGCCGCTTTCATCTTCGCGAAATCATCGCCCGCGTGATAGCTCGACCGAGTCAGCGGGCTGGCCGCGACCAGCAGGAAGCCCTTGGCCCGAGCGATCGAGGCGTAGGCTTTGAACGCGTCGGGGGTGACGAATTCCTCGACATTGGCATGGCGCGGAGTCGGCTGGAGATACTGGCCCATCGTCAAAAAATCGATCCCCGCCGAGCGCATGTCGTCCATCACCTGGTGGACCTCGAGCCGCTGTTCGCCGAGCCCGACCATCACGCCTGACTTGGTGAAAATCGACGGGTCGAGTTTCTTGACCGTCTCAAGCAAGCGCAGCGAGGCGTAGTAGCGCGCGCCGGGGCGGATCGTCGGGTAGAGCCGCGGGACGGTCTCGAGATTGTGATTGTAGACATCGGGCCGCGCCGCGACGATCGCCTCGACCGCGCGCTCATGCTTGTTGCGGAAATCGGGGGTCAAAATCTCGATCGTGGTGTCGGGCGTGGTCCGCCGCAGCGCCTCAATCACCTTGACGAACTGGCTCGCCCCACCGTCGGGCAGATCGTCGCGGTCGACCGAGGTGATGACGATGTGGCTCAGCCCGAGCGCCGCCGCCGCGTCGGCGGTGTGCTGCGGCTCCAGCGCGTCGACCGCGCGCGGCATCCCGGTCTTGACGTTGCAAAACGCGCACGCCCGCGTGCAGGTGTCGCCCAGGATCATCACCGTCGCGTGCTTCTTGGTCCAGCATTCGCCGATGTTCGGGCACGCCGCTTCTTCGCACACCGTGGTCAGATTGAGGCTGCGCATCAGCCGCCGGGTTTCGGCATAACCTTCGCCGACCGGCGCCTTGACCCGAATCCAGTCGGGCTTGCGTTGTTTCGGAGCGGGTGTTGGCGCAGAGGGCGGGACGGGAAGCTGTGCGTTCATGACGCGGGAGATAGCGATGGTGGCGGCAATTGCCAATGATCGCGGCATTGCTTAGCTGGCGCACATCATTGGGGATGGCAGCATGGTTTTCGACACACTGACGTCCCCGATCATCCTGTTCTTCGCGCTTGGGCTGTTTGCCGGATTCGCCCGCTCCGATCTCGCCATCCCCGAAGCCTTCGCAAAGGGAATGGCGATCTACCTGATGGCCGCGATCGGCCTCAAGGGCGGGGTCGAAGTATCGACGAGCGGCATGACCGAAGCGCTGTTTCTCGCCGGCGCGGCCGGGATGACGCTCAGCTTTATTCTCCCCCTTCCCGCCTTCGCTGCGTTGCGCGGGTTCGGCCGGCTCGGCCGGGTCGATGCCGCTGCGGTGGCAGCGCACTATGGCTCGGTCAGCCTTGTGACCTTCATCACTGCCAATGAGATGCTGAAAGGTGCCGGGCTTCCAGCCGCGGGGTTCATGGTCGCGGTGCTCGCGCTGATGGAAACGCCAGCGATCGTCTCCGGTCTGCTGCTGGCGCGTCGCGGCAAAATTGCCGCTGAACAGGGCGGTCCGGAGCGCGCGCTGTGGCATGAAGTGCTGCTCAACGCATCGGTCGTCCTATTGGTTGGCGCCTTCGTAATCGGGCTGATCGCTGGCGAAAAAGGATTCGCGCCGGTCAAGCCGGTGTTCGACGGCGGCTACAAGGGCATATTGTGCCTGTTCCTGCTCGACATGGGCCTGATCGCCGCGCGGCGGCTGCGCGAGACTCGCGCGCTGACGTTGCGGCTCGGCCTGCTCGCGGTCGCCCTGCCGCTGGTCAATGGCCTGCTTGGGGTGGTGATCGGCAGCGCGCTCGGGCTCGACGCCGGGACGGCGGCGCTGCTTGGAGTGCTCGCCGCCTCGGCCAGCTATATCGCCGTTCCCGCAGCGATGCGGCTGGCCTTGCCGGAAGCCGATCCCGGCATCTATCTCGCTATGTCGCTCGGAATCAGTTTTCCGTTCAACATCGTCGTCAATATCGCGCTGATCGCCAGCGTCGCCCGAATGATCGGATAGCCGGATGGACATGGTCACCCGCAAGCGCATCGAGATCCTCGCCGACGCGCCGCTGCTTCCCCGGCTGATCGACGCGCTCTTGGCTAGCGGGATCGCCGACCACACCGTGTTACCGGTGCTGGCGGGTGCGGGGTCGACCGGCCGCTGGAGCGAGGATCGGCTGACCGGGACCGGGAAGCTGGTGGTCATGGCGATCACCTCGGCCGATCATGCCGCGGCACTCGCTGATCGCCTCGCCCCATTGCTCGACAGTCACCGCTTGCTATTGATGCTCAGCGAGGTCGAAGTGATCCGCGGAGATCGCTTTTAATGCCTGAATTCCGCAAGCTGATCGAAGGCTACAACCGCTTCCGGTCCACTCAATATCACAATGAACGGTCGCGCTGGGAGGCACTTGCCGAGGGACAGGAGCCGCCGGTGATGATCATCGCCTGCTGCGACAGCCGGGTCGATCCCGCGACGATTTTCGATACCCGACCCGGCCAGGCGTTCGTGCTGCGGAACGTCGCCAACCTCGTCCCTCCTTACGAAGTCGGCGGTGGCCTTCACGGCGCCTCGGCGGCGATCGAATTCGGCGTAACGGGTCTCGGCGTGCGCCACGTAGTGGTGATGGGCCACGGCGCGTGCGGCGGGATCAAGGCGGCGCTAGCGGGGCCGAACCATGTGGGCGGGCACAGCTTCATCGATGGCTGGATCAGCATCCTCCACGATAAGCGCAAAGCAGTGCTGGCCGATGAATCGATCGACGACAAACAACACGCGCTAGAACTGGCAGCGGTTCGCCAGAGCCTGACCAACCTCCGATCGTTTCCGTTCGTCGCGGATCGCATAGTCAGCGGTGAATTATCGCTTCACGGCTGCCACTTTGCCATCGCCGAGGGTCGTCTGTTCGTTCTGGACGAGGCGGAAGATCGCTTCCGCCCCGTCTGAACTTAAGCGGCTAAGTGACTAGCAGCGTGTGTTATAGTCGTAGATCGGGTTGCCATTGCGATCGACGTAATAGCAATAGCCGCGGGTATCGCGATAATATTGCTTGTTGTTGATCACCGCGGCGACAACGCCGCCGAGGACCGCGCCGCCAATTGCGCCAACGATCGGGCTGACACCCGGGATCACTGCGCCGGCAACCGCACCAGCGACGCCGCCGATTGCCGCGCCCGTCGCGACGCGGCGGCCCTGGCTGTCGGTGCGATAGCCTGATCCGTATTGATCATTGTAACCGTACGGATTGGTGGTCGCACACGCCGACAGCGTGAGTCCGGTGGCAAGTGCTGCAGTCAAAGCAAATTTCTTCATATCCCGTTCCTCCGTACACATTCCCCACCCTGCGGATCGTTAAGCGTGCGAGTGGAGCATTTCGTTCCGCCTCCGATGCGGCTAGACGCGACGAAATGGAGGAATTGATCGATGAGCGACCGTAACGACTTCGAAAGCGAGCTTAACATCGCGTTGTTGATCGATGCCGACAATGCCTCGCCCGAACATCTTGATGAGGTGCTGCTGGTGCTCGGCGAGCTCGGCAACATCAATATCCGCCGTGCCTACGGCAATTGGGCCAAGACCAGTCTCAAGGGCTGGGGCAACCTCACCGGGCTGCATTCGATTGTTCCGATGCAGCAGTTCGACGTCGTCAAGGGCAAGAGCGCGACCGACATGCGGATGACGATCGACGCGATGGACCTGCTTTACCGCGGTCATGTCGACGGGTTCGGAATCATGTCGAGCGATAGCGACTTCCTGCCGCTCGCCCAGCGGATCCGCGAGGACGGCCTGCCCTGCTATGGCTTTGGCACCGCCAAGACCCCGCAAAGCTTCCAGCAGAGCTGCACGCGCTTTTTCGATGTCGCGGCGCTTGCCAGCGGCAAGGACGAAGCGCTCGAGGCCCCGCCGACCACCGCCGGTCAGCGTGAAGTCGATGCCGAATTGCTCCAGGTGCTCGGCGCGGCGTTCAAGGCGTCGAAGCGCGATGAGGAGGGTTATGCCTCGCTGTCCGAAATGGGCCAGCGCGCCAAAGCGGTGTCGAGCTTCGCGGTGCGCAATTACGGCTTCACGCGGCTGTCCGACCTGATCAAGGCAGTCCCCAATTTCGGGGTCAAGACCGGCGCCGACGGGCGGCTGGTGGTCAAGCGGCTGCGCTGACCTGAACCGCGACAATTATGCCACATTGGAGACATTTGGCGCTGATCGTACGGAACCGGACACTGACCCGGCGGGTTGGCCACATG
>JAJAYY010000187.1 GCA_026785965.1 Sphingomonas bacterium | reverse complement strand
TTGCCGGCTACTATGGCTCGACCAAGACCACCCCGCCCGCGCGGCCGCCTATCAGCGGCGCCGCCACCAGAACATATTGCACCGCGCGACTCGAGGTGGCCATCACCCCCGGTCGCTGCAGCGACGGCATGAGCGACCTGATTTATCGCGACGCGGTCAGCGTCCGCGCCGATTCCAAGCGCGTCACGGGCTGCGGCGGGGGGACGATTGCCCCCGATACGCTCGCCAACAGCAGTTGGACGGTGACCGCGATCAACGGTCGGCGGACGCCAAGCGGCGCGGGCTATTTCATCAATTTCGCCGACCGCGACGTGTCCGCCAGGCTGGGTTGCAACAGCATCAGCGGCAGCTGGCGCCTCAACGGCGACCATCTGTCGACCAGCGACCTGATCCAGACTGAGTTGGGGTGCCCTGAGCCCGCCTCGACCTTCGAGCGGCTGGGCAGTGCGGTGCTCAACAGCAACATGCGCATCGAGCAGCTTGACGGGACACGCATGCGGCTGGTCAGCGAAGCCGGATCGATCGACCTCAAGCGCGCGATCTGACACGGAACCGGTTGCGCCCCTCGCGAGTTTGTTGCGGCATGAAAACGATCCTCGCGCTGCCGCTGCTTGCTCTCGCTCTTGCTGCCTGCCAGACCCTTCCGAATGACCGCTATGGCCAAGGCCAGGGCCCTTACGGCTATCCCGAGCCGGCGCCTTACCCGCAGCCCTATCCGCAGCCTTACCCGCAACCCTATCCGCAACCGGGTTTCCCCGGCCAGGTCCAGGGCGCGTACAACCTGGCCAACACCAATTGGCGGGTTGCTTCGATCAATGGCCAGCAAGTCCCGATGAGTGGCTATTATCTCAACTTCATGCCCGACCGATTGTCGGGCAAGTTCGGCTGCAACACCGTGGGCGCGGGCTATAGCGTCAACGGATCGACGCTCAGCGCCGGGGCAATCATGATGACCCGCATGGCCTGCCCCAACGGCAGCTTCGAAGCCCAGGGGACCGCGATCATGGCGCAGCCGATGACGCTGACCGAATCAGGCGATCGGCTGACGCTGAGCAATCGCGCCGGAACGATCGAACTGGTCAGGGCGCGCTAGGCGGAGGATCGGCCGAGGAACGCGCTTCGGCGCCGTTCGTCTTAGCGCTATGAACCATTTCCTCCGCACCGCCGCGCCGTTGACGCTCCTCGCCTCGCTCGCCGCTTGCCAGACACTCCCGATCGGGCCGACTCCGACGGGCACCTATCGCGCGACCGGGACCGAGCCCTTCTGGGGCCTGAACATCGGTCCGCGCGATATGGTGTTCGAAGATCCCAACGGCCCGACCCGCATCGTCCAGCCGACCCCGCGCCCGATCATCGGGATCGCGGGCGAAATCTACCAGACCCAACGGCTCAACGTGAACATCGTCCATTCGCGCTGCAGCGACGGAATGAGTGACCGGGTCTATCCCGACACGGTGCAAGTCACCGCCGACGGCCGCCGCTTCACCGGCTGCGGCGGGCTTTAGGCGGGTTTTTGGCGACCAGGTGCGGGCGGATTAAGTTCACAAAGGTCGCAAGAGTCGTAGACTCAGGCGCCATTTCGTCGGTCTGGCGCTCAAATCGAAGGTCAATGTGCCGACGATGCGAAAGAGCCGCGGCGAGGGTGGCAGACGAATTCCTACATTGCCAGCCCGCGCGCCGTAGCGCCGCTGAGCGCTAGGCGGCGGCGTCATCCTCGTTCGCGCTGGGGGGCGGGAGCACCTTGTCGTCGCCGTAGCGAGCAAGCGCTTCGACCGGGGGCACCGCCTCGATCTCGCGCGCGCTGGGTTCGATGTTGAGTTCACGGAATTTGCGCGCGGTGACTAGAGACCGACTCTCAAATGACGACACGAAGCTGTTGTAATTGTTGACTGCGCTCGTCAGGCCCGACCCGACCTTGCGGAGGTCGCCCGCGGCTTTGGCGAGGCGGTCGTAGAGCTCCTTGCCGAGCTCGCCGATCTGGCGCGCTTCCTTGGCGAGCTTCTCCTGACGCCACACTGCAGCGACGGTCCGCGCGATCGCGATCAAATTGGTCGGGGTGGCAAGCAATACGCGCTTGTCGAAGGCGTAATCCCACAACGTCGAATCCTGTTCGAGCGCGGCCGACAGGAAATGCTCGCCGGGGATGAACATCACGACATAATCGGGGGCGTCGGCGAACTGCGCCCAATAGGCCTTGGCGCCGAGCGTGTTGACGTGCGCCTTGATCGCATTGGCGTGCGCCGCGAGGTGGAGCGCGCGCTCGCTCTCCTCGACCGCGCCAAACGCGTCCTGATAGGCGTTCAAGGACACCTTGGCGTCGATGACGAGGCTTTGCCCGCCGGGAATGCGAACGATCACGTCGGGGCGCTGGCGGGTGCCTTCGTCGTCGGTGTGACTGACTTCGGTGGCGAAGTCGGCATGTTCCGACAGGCCGCAGCTTTCGAGCACGTTGCGCAATTGCTGCTCGCCCCAGCGGCCGCGCGCCTTGGGCGCGTTGCGCAGCGCGTTGACCAATTTCGCTGCCTCGGCCGAGACCCGCTCGGTGCCCGATTTCATCGCCTCGATATGCCCGGTGAGCAGCCCGAAATCCTTGCGCCGGTCCTCCTCGACCTTGCCGACCACTTCCTCGTAACGTTTGAGGCGGTCGTGAACCGGCTGGAGCATTGCCTGGAGTGACTTGCCCGAAGTCGCCTCGCTCTCCTTGAAGCGCTGATCGGCGCGCTCGAGGAACTGCTTCTGCGCGCTTTCGAGCAACTTGCCGCCGACCTCGGCGAATTGCGCGCCAAGCGCTTCCTTGGCGGCGGTGATCTCGGTCAGGCGGATCTCGAACGCGCGCTCGCGCTCCTCCTGCGCGGCGCCCGCCGCGGCGTGGCGCGAGGCGAGATCGTGATGTTCGCCGCGCATCGTGTCGATCGCGCGGGAATGGCCATCGCGCTCGTCGCGCACCGCGTCGAGCTGCATCCTGAGCGAATCGGCGACCCCCTGCCCCGCCGCCGCCGCGCGCGATCCGAGCAGCCAGCCGATGAGTGCCCCAAGGGCGAGCGCGGCAATGACGAACATGATCGCGGTCGAGTTCACGCAGCCCTCCTCAAACGGAACGAAATGCGAACTTACGGGGGAAAGCGGACTGGCTCAAGGGGTCCGTCGTGGCTATGCGCCAAGCGCTGCCCGCGCGCGCCGTTTCCGCCCAGCCGCTCTTTATCCGGGTTCGCCCGAACTTCCCTGCGGGCGCACGGCGCCTATCGTTGGCGCTTTGGCGGAGACGTTGGCATGGGATGGATGATTGGACGAACGGCGGCGATGGCCGATCCGGCGGCGGCGCGGGCCAAGGCGCTCGACAAGTTGCGCGGTTGCGCCGAGCTCGACGACCCCGAAAGCCTGGTCGTGCCGGTGCTGATCGAGGCGCTGTTGATGGCCGAGGCCTATCGCGGCGCGCGCCACCCGTTCACCTTCCTGCCCGAACTGACCGACAGCGTCGATGCGCTGCTGCGCGAGCTGACGATCGTCGAGAAGTCAAAGGCGTGGGCCGAACCGTGATGGGCGAGCGCGTCATCGCGCTTGCGGAACCGGCGCGGGCCTGCTTCGCTCTTGCCCAGCCAACAAGGGAGCTTCCATGTCCATTCGCAAGATGATCGCGCTTCACCCCAAGGATCAGGGCAATCAGGCGCTCGGCGATGCCGTCCACCACCTGATGTATTGCGCCAAGATGTGCCTCAGCTGTGCCGACAGCTGCATGGCCGAGGCGATGAACATGGCGCAGTGCATCCGGCTGTGTTTCGACTGTTCGGATATTTGCGAGGCGACCGCGCGGCTCGGGCTGCGGCGGACCGGCGACGACCAGCCGATGCTGCGCGAACTGCTCGAGCTGTGCGCGCGGATGTGCGAGCAATGCGCCGCCGAATGCGAGAAGCATGACATGGAACATTGCAAGCTTTGCGCGCAAATCTGCCGCGAATGCGCCGAGGACTGCCGCAAGGCGGCGGCCAGCCTGGCGTAAGGTTTAAGTCCTCCCCGGCTTCCGCCGGGGAGGGGGACCATTGCCCGAAGAGGCAATGGTGGAGGGATAGTCGGCGCTGCGCGGCATCCAATGCCCCTCCACCATCCTGCGGATGGTCCCCCTCCCCCGCAAAAGCGGGGGAGGATTTTTAGCTACGCCGCGCGGCTGCCGCGTTCCTTGCGCGCCTTGGCGAGTTTCTTGAGCACCATGTCGCGCTTCAATTTCGACAGATGGTCGATGAACAACACGCCTTCGAGATGGTCCATCTCATGCTGCAGGCAGACCGCGAGCAGCCCGTCGAGGTCTTCCTCATGGGCCGCGCCATGCTCGTCGAGCCAGCGCGCGCGGATGCGGTCGGGGCGCAGCACTTCGGCATATTGGTCGGGCACCGACAGGCACCCTTCATTATAGAGCAGCTGATCCTCGCTGTGGGTGAGGATTTCGGGGTTGATGAACACCCGCGGTTCCTTGACCGGCTCTGCGCCTTCTTCCTCGGGCTCGGCGAGATCCATCACCAGCAGGCGTTTGGGGACCCCGACCTGGACTGCGGCGAGGCCGATCCCGGGGGCGTCGTACATCGTTTCGAACATGTCGGCGATGAGGGTGCGGATCGAATCGTCGACCGCCGCGATGGGAACTGAGATCTGGCGCAGCACCGGATCGGGGGTTTCAAGGATTCGCAGGATAGCCATGAGCGCGATTTAGTCTTTTCGAGCAACGCGTTCAAGCAACCGGGCGCCGCGCCCTGAGCGCCTGGGCGAGCGTCCCTTCGTCGAGGTAATCGAGCTCGCCGCCGACCGGCAGGCCGTGGGCGAGCTGGGTCAAGCGGACGGGAAATATTTCGAGCCGTTCGGCAAGGTAATGCGCAGTGGTCTGGCCTTCGAGTGTGGCATTCATCGCCAGCACGACCTCGTCGATCCCGCCGGCGGACAGGCGCTTGACCAGGCTGTCGATCGCCAGATCCTCGGGGCGCACGCCTTCGAGCGCCGACAGCCGCCCGCCGAGCACGTGGAACCGCCCCGGAAACAACCGCGAGCGATCGAGCGCCCACAGATCGGCGACTTCCTCGACCACGCACAGCAAGCGCTCGTCGCGGCGCACATCGCGGCAGATCGCGCACGGATCGGCGGTATCGAGATTGCCGCAGGTCGAGCAGGTCGAGAGCTTGGCGGCAACCTGCTGAAGCGCAGCAAGCAACGGTTCGAGCGCGCCCTCACGCTTCTTCATCAAATGGAGCACCGCGCGGCGCGCCGATCGCGGCCCGAGGCCGGGAAGCCGCGCCAGCGCCTGGGTCAGTCCCTCGATTTCGGTGGAAGCCATGGCCAAGAGACATAAGTCAGTTGGCGGAGGGCGCAACCCGCGCCATAGCGCAGCGATGCGGATCATCTTCATGGGCAGCCCTGCCTTCGCGGTGCCGACGCTCGATGCGCTGGTCGAGGCGGGGCATGCGGTGATCGCGGTCTACACCCAGCCACCGCGAGCAGCCGGGCGCGGCAAGGCCGATCGCGCGACCTCGGTCGAGGTGCGGGCGCGGGCGCTGGGGATCGAGGTGCGGTCACCGAAGTCGCTCAAGGATGCGGCCGAGCAAGCCGCCTTTGCGGCGTTGGCGGGCGAGGTCGCGGTGGTCGCGGCTTACGGCTTGATCCTGCCGCAACCGATCCTCGACGCGCCGCGCCTCGGATGCCTCAACGTCCACGGCTCGCTGCTGCCACGGTGGCGCGGCGCGGCGCCGGTGCAGCGCGCGATCATGGCTGGCGACGCAATCACAGGGGTGACCATCATGGCGATGGTGGCGGGGCTCGATACCGGCCCGATGCTGCTCCAGCGCGAGATAGAGATCGCCGACAAGAATGCCGCGCAAGTGATGGAAGAATTGGCGATACTCGGCGCGGCGATGATGGTCGAAGCGCTAGATCGAGGCGCCTTTGCGGGTCAGCCGCAACCCGAGGAAGGCGTGACTTACGCGGCCAAGATCAGCAAGGCCGAAGCGCGGATCGACTGGACCGCGCCCGCCGCGACTGTCGTGCGCCACGCGCAGGGCCTCGCGCCCTTCCCCGGGGCTTGGTTCGAGCTAAGCGGCGAGCGGATCAAATTGCTCGCCGCCACGCTGGCCGAGGTCAGCGGCGCGCCTGGCGTGGTGCTCGACGAGCGCCTGACCATTGCCTGCGGGAGTGGTGCGATCCGCCCGATCCTGCTCCAGCGCGCGGGACGAACGCCGATGACGGCCGACGAATTGTTGCGCGGCTTTGAGATCCCCGCCGGGACGCGACTCGCATGACCCGCTGGAGACTCACGGTCGAATATGACGGCGGGCCGTTCGTCGGGTGGCAGCGCCAAGCCGAGGGCGATTCGGTGCAGTCGGTGATCGAGCGTGCGATCGCGCAGATGACCGGCGAGCAAGTCACGGTTCATGGCGCTGGTCGGACCGACGCCGGGGTCCATGCGCTGGCGATGGAAGCGCATGCCGATATCGCCAAGTCGCTGACCGAACATCGCTTGCGCGAGGGGCTCAACGCCCTGGTCCGCCCGCATCCGGTGTCGGTGATCGAGGTGGGACAAGTCGCCGACGATTGGCACGCGCGCTTTTCGTGCCTCGAGCGGCGCTATTTGTACCGCATCCTCAACCGCCGCGCGCCGCCCGCTCTGTTGCACGGAAAGGTGTGGCACATCGGCGCGCCGCTCGACCTCAAGGCGATGGCAGACGGCGCCGCCAAGCTGGTCGGAAGCCACGATTTTACCACTTTCCGATCGGTTCATTGCCAGTCGGCGAGCCCGCTCAAGACGCTCGATGCGCTGACCGTCGAGCGGGTCGGCGAGGAAGTCCACATCAGCGCCGCCGCGCGCAGCTTCCTGCATCATCAAGTGCGCTCGATGGTCGGCTGCCTTGCGATGGTCGGGCGCGGGCAATGGGCACCCGACGATATCGCGACAGCGCTGGCGGCGAAGGACCGCGCCGCGCTCGGGCTTAATGCTCCCCCAGAGGGGTTGTACTTCGTCGGCGCGCGCTATCTTTAGAACGTCATCCCGTGACGATCAGAGGAGTAGTTCCCGCGCCGTCGGCTGGCTCAAGAAAGCGCTCGGGCTTGCGCTCAGGCCATAGGCTCCGGCGCAGAAGATCGCGACCAGATCGCCCACCTCGGCGCGGGGCAGCAGCGCTTCGTCGGCGAGCAGATCGAGCGGGGTGCACAGGCAGCCGACCACCGTCGTTTCTTCTTCGGGCGCGTCGCCGAAGCGGTTGGCGATGGCGACGGGATAATTGCGGCGTAGCAACTGGCCGAAATTGCCCGACGCGGCGAGCATGTGATGCAAGCCGCCGTCGGTGACGAGAAAGGTCCGCCCGCGGCTGACCTTGCGGTCGACGATCCGCGTCAGATAGACCCCCGCCTCGCCCACCAGCCACCGCCCAAGCTCGATCGCGAAGCTGGTGTCGCGGAGGATAGAAGGCCGCTCGCTCAACGTCCTGGCGAGGGCGGCTCCGACCGCTTCGAGGTCGAGCGGCAGATCCTTGGCGAAATAGGCAATGCCGAACCCGCCGCCGAGATTGACGTGGCGCGGGGCGTGGCCGGCTTGGTCGGCGATCGCCGCCGCCAGCGCGACCGTCTGCCGCTGATAGTCGATCAGAGCCGCGGCATTGAGCGCCTGACTGCCACCGAAAATGTGCAACCCCTGCCAATCGGCGCCTGCTTCGACCAGCCGCCGGACCAACACCGCCGCGCGGTCATGATCGACCCCGAACTGGCTGCCGTGCCCGCCCATTTTCATCCCCGCGCCCTTGAGCCCGAACGGCGGGTTGACCCGCACCGCGAGCCGAGGCGCGATCCCCAGCCGCCCGGCGATCGCCAATGTGCGGTCAGCCTCACCCTCGCTTTCGAGGTTGATGGTGACACCAGCGCGGATTGCGGTTTCCAGCTCCTGATCGCGCTTGCCGGGTCCGGCGAAGCTGATCGGCAAGCCGAGGTCCGCGACCCGCTCGAGCTCGGCTTGCGAGGCCACGTCAAAGCCGTCGATCAGCTTCGCTATTTCTAAGAGCAAAGGCGCGTAAGGGTTTGCCTTGATAGCATAATGAAGCGCGATGCCTGGAAAGGCCACGCGGAACCGTGCTGCCTGCGCGGCAACCCTGGCTGCATCATAAACGAACAATGGCGTTCCCCCGACGCGATCCGCCAGCGCCTCGGCCGTAGTGCCGCCAATCAGCAATTGTCCGGTGCCATTGGCGACGAAGCCGGCCGGAATCGGGCCGAGCGGCTTCATGAAATGTCCGCCTTGAGCGCGGCGCGATCGAGCTTGCCGGTGGGGCCGAGCGGAAGCGCATCCTGCCACACGATCCGCGCCGGCTGCATATGCGGCGGAAGCTCGCGGCGGAGGAAACCGCGCAAACCGGTTTCGTCGCCCGCCCCGACCGCGACCAGCACGATCGCCTCGCCGGTACGCGCGTCCTTGACCCCGAACGCGGCGGCGTCGCTCAGCGCGCCGCTGGCGAGCGCGGCTTCCTCGATCTCGGTCGGGCTGATGCGGTTGCCGCTGACCTTGATCATGGCATCGCCGCGGGCGCGGAAGCGGAGCAGGCCGTCGGCGCCGATGACCATCGTATCGCCCGACCACACTTCGATGCCATCGGGGCCGGGGCGGAAGCGCTCGGCGGTGCGCGCGGGATCGTTCCAATAGCCCAAAGCGACGAGCGGCCCGGAATGGACCAGTTCGCCCTCCTCGCCCGGCGCCGCCGCGCTGGCGTCGGGCCGGACGATGCGCAGGGCGGCGAACGGGATTGCGGTGCCGACACTGTCGGGGTGCGCATCGACCAGAGCCGGGTCGAGGCTGGCGGAGCGAAAGGCTTCGGTGAGGCCATACATGAGATGGAGCTTCCC
>JAJAYY010000186.1 GCA_026785965.1 Sphingomonas bacterium | reverse complement strand
TATCGAATGCTCGGCGATGATCGCGGCGCATCTGGGCGAGACGATCGACATCCACGGCGGCGGATTGGACCTGATTTTCCCCCACCATGAAAATGAGATCGCCCAGAGCCGTTGCGCGCACGGCAAGCCGCTGGCGAACTATTGGGTGCATAACGGCTTCGTCGACATGGGCGCGGAGAAGATGTCGAAAAGCCTCGGCAATGTCATCACGGTCGATCGGCTGCTGGCGGACGGGCACAAAGGCGAGACGCTGCGACTGGCGTTGCTGTCGGGTCATTATCGATCGCCATTGCCGTGGACCGAGAGTCTGGTGTCGCAGTCGAAGGCAACCCTCGACGGATTGTATCGCGCGGTTGGTGAGGCCGCGGCGGGCGAGGTCGATGGCGGCGTGATCGAGGCGCTCGCGGACGACCTCAACACCCCACTGGCAATGGCGCGGCTGGGCGCGTTGGATAATGCGGGCTCGATCAGGGCGTCGGCGCAGTTGCTCGGGCTGCTGACGATGAGTGCCGACGAATGGTTTCGTGGCGGCGGAGGCGGCGATGTCGAAGTCCGCATCGCCGCCCGCACCGCCGCCAAGGCCAATCGCGATTTTGCCGAAGCCGACCGGATCCGCGCCGAACTCGCCGCCGAGGGCATCGTGCTTGAAGACGGACCCTCGGGCACGACCTGGCGCCGGGCATGAGCGCGCCGCTCTACACGCGCGAAATTTTGCGGCTTGCGGCCGGGATCCCGCACCTCGCGCCGATGGTCGATCCCGACGGTCAGGCCGAGCGGCGCTCGCCGACCTGCGGCAGCCGGGTCGCGGTAGCGGTGCGGATGATTGACGGGCGCGTCGCGGCCTTGTCGCAACGGGTCGAAGCCTGTGCCTTCGGGCAAGCCTCGGCGGCGTTGATGGGCGCGGCCGCGGTGGGCCAGGACAAGGACGAATTGCGCGCCGCGATGCGCGGCATCGAGCGGTGGCTCGCCGGCGACGAGGATGCGGCGGGCAGCTGGCCGGGGCTTGCCGCGCTCGATCCGGCGCGCGCGCGGATCGGTCGCCACGCGGCAATCCTGCTGCCGTTTGTCACCTTGCTCGCGGCGATCGACGAAACGCGATGACCGATCCTGCCCAAGCCGCCGAAGCGACTACCGCCTTGCTCGAAGGCGCGGCGGTGATGCTAGGCGCGGCGCTGATCTTCGTCACTTTGTTCCGCAAGCTGCGGCTCGGCGCGACGCTGGGGTATATTGTCGGCGGGGCAGTGATCGGTCCGCATCTGCTCGGTCTGTTCAACGATCCCGAGGATCTTTCGAGCGTCACCGAGATCGGTATCGCCTTGCTGCTGTTCGTGGTCGGGTTGGAGCTAAACCCGAGCCGATTGTGGCGCTTGCGCAAGGATATTTTCGGGCTCGGACTGGCGCAGGTTTTGCTGTGCGGGCTGTCGCTGAGTCTGTTCATCCACGTCGTGCTCGCGGTCAGCATCCCGGCATCGCTCGCGATCGGGCTGCCGCTCGGCCTGTCGTCGACCGCGCAGGTGCTGCCGATGCTGCGCGGCGATGGCGATCTCAATACGCCGCAGGGCGAGCGGGCGTTCTCGATCCTGCTGTTCCAGGATTTGGCGATCGTGCCGATGATCACGCTGATCGCGGCGATGTCGCGAGTCCCGGCCGATCCGGCGGCGCCTAATGGCTGGACCCTGGCGCTGTACACCGTTCTAGCGGTCGTCGGGCTGGTGCTGGCCGGGCGGTGGGTGATCAATCCGATGTTCCGGCTGATTGGCCGGCTCGGCGAGCGTGAGCTGTTTGTCGTCGCCGGGCTGTTCACGGTAATTGCCTCGTCGGCGTTGATGCATTCTCTGGGCTTGTCGGTCGCATTGGGCGCGTTCGTGGCCGGTGTGATGCTCGCCGAATCGCCTTATCGCCATGAGCTTGAAAGCGACGTCGAGCCGTTCCGCTCGATCCTGCTTGGCCTGTTCTTCCTGTCGGTCGGAATGATGCTCGACCTTGGCACGATCGCCGCCCAGCCGCTGCTCGTACTCGGGCTCGCGGCGGCGGTGATCGTCATCAAGGGCAGCATCATCGCATTGCTGGCGCGATTGTTCGGCAATAGCTGGCCGCGCAGCGTGCGGCTGGGATTGCTGCTCAGCCAGGCCGGCGAATTCGGCTTCGTGCTGTTCGCGCAGGCCGCCGGGGCGCAGCTGATCCTGCCCGAAGCGGCGTCGCTGTTCGGGGCAGTGGTGACCTTGTCGATGGCGGCTACGCCGTTCCTGATGCGCTTTACCGACCGGCTCGAGCGCAACGAGAAGCGCGGCGGCGAAGGATTGGACGGGCCCGAAACCTCCCCGACCTCGCGGGTGATCGTCGTCGGGGTCGGGCGCTTCGGCCAAACCGTGGGCCAGATGCTGATGGCCAAGAAGATCGCCGTCACCCTGATCGATATCAAGCCGCGCCAGATTGAGGTCAGCGAAGAATTTGGCACCAAGGTCTATTATGGCGACGGGACGCGGGTCGACCTGCTGCGCATGGCCGGGGCCGAGGAAGCCGAAGCGATCCTGTTCTGCATCGATGGCGAGACGCTCGATCGGGCGGCGCTTAGCCTGGTGCTCGACGCATTCCCGCACGCCAAGGTCATGGTTCGGGTGTTCGACCGCCGCCATGTCATCGCGCTCGACCGGCTCGATCTGGCGTTCGTCCAGCGCGAACTGTTCGAGAGCGCGGTGACGATGGGGCGCGCGGCATTGAAGGTAGTCGGGGTCCAGGGCGAGGAAATCGATCGGGTCGAAAGCGAATATCGGCTGCGCGATTGCGAACGGCTGGAGCGCCAGAGCGAGACCGGCGACCTGCACGCGGCGTCGGAACGGATGTTCACTGCTACCCAGACCCTGACCGACCAGAATTAAGGCGCGGCGGCGAGGAAGGCTGCAAGGCGGCGCGGCTCAACCGCTGGTTCAAGGAAGGCGCGGCCGATGCCGCGGGTGAGGACCAGCGCGGGGACGCTGGCTTTATTCTTCTTGTCGCGCAGCATCCACATCAGCAAAGGATCGACCGCACCTGCCAGCCCGGCGTCGGCAAGGCGGGTGGGAAGGCCGGCCCCAGCAAGGTGGGCGGCGACGCGCTCGGCATCGGCGGCGGGGCAATGTCCGAGATCGACCGAAAAACGATGCGCCAGGACAAGCCCGATTGCGACTGCTTCGCCGTGCAACAAGCGGCCCAGGCCGGCCGCACTTTCAATCGCATGGGCGAAGCTGTGGCCCAAGTTGAGCAGCGCCCGTGTGCCGTTGCGGTCGTCGACATCGATGGCGACGATTCGGGCCTTGGCGCGAATGGCGATGGTGATTGCTTCGGCGCGCAGATCGCGATGGCCGGCGAGCAGGCCCACGCCATTGGCTTCGCACCAGGCAAAAAAGAGCGGATCGTCGACCAGGCCATATTTGACGATTTCGGCATAGCCTGAGCGCAGCTGCCGCTGATCGAGCGTGTCGAGGAAGGCAGGGTCGGCGATGACCAAGGCGGGCTGATGGAAGCTGCCGACAAGATTCTTTTCGCCAAACGCGTCGATCGCGGTCTTTCCGCCGACTGCGCTGTCGGCCTGGGCGAGCAAAGTGGTCGGAAGGTGGACGATCGGACATCCGCGCTTGAATAGCGATGCCGCAAGCCCGGCAAGATCGCCCACCGCGCCGCCACCAAGTGCGACGATTGGCGTTTGGCGGCTGACATTCCGCGCGCTAAACTCGCCAAGCAAGCGGTGCAGCACCGTCCATTCTTTGGCCGCCTCGCCTTCTGGAACCAGAATTGGCTCGGCCGATCCAAGCGACGACGCCACCTCCGCGCCATAAAGCCCGAACACTTTGGGTTCGCTGATCATGACCGGGCGGTTATTCGGGAACAGGTCGGCGACCCGCTCGACCGCAGATTGCCACGGACCGACCACGACATCGTAAGCGGTTGGTCCGGTCTCGACCCGAAGCACGGTCATGCGACGAAGCGGGCGCGCAAGGCGGCAATGATCGATTCGACGACCTCGCCGTGGACGCCAACGCCGCTGCGGACATGGATGTCGGCTTCGGCATAGGTCGAACGACGCTCGGCATCGAGCTTGGCAAGGGTCTCGGCACGGTTGCCGTTGCGCAGCAGCGGGCGGGTATCGCGTCGGCCGGTGCGCTCGGCGAGGACGTCGACCGGTGCGTCGAGCCACACCGTGATCGCGTGCAGCTTGAGCAACGCGCGCGTGTCTGGATCGATGAACGCGCCGCCGCCGGTGGCAATGACCCGGCACTGGCCATCGATCAGCCGCGCGACCAGCCGTCGCTCGCCGTCGCGGTAATCATCCTCGCCATAACGTTCGAACACCTCGGCCGCTGACGCCCCGCCGGCGGCGTCCTCGATCGCGCTGTCGCTGTCGATGAACGGCAGGCTGAGCCGTTTGGCCAAGCGTCGGCCGACGGTCGATTTGCCAACGCCCATCAGCCCGACAAGCACAATGGGTCGATCGAGACTGGCGATAAGCTTTTCCACGATGCGGGCTATACATAAGGGGCATCGCTCGGGCAAAAGCCCAGCGAGCCAATCCAATCGAGCGGAGTGAAGATGCCCCGAGGCCTATTGTTCGTGATCATTCTGCTGCTGATCGTGATTGGCGGTGCGATCCTGCTGTCGCGCGGCGTCAAGGAACAGCCAACGCACCTGATTGAGGTTGAAGTGCCCGCCAATGCCGCGCCGCGCTAATCGCCATCTGGCTCTGATGATCGCGCTCGCGGCCGGTGTGGCAGCGGCGGGGGCGGGGTTTGCGCAAGAGCGACCCGAATCGATTTTGCCGCCGGGTTTCGGCGATCCCGCGCCCCCGCCGCCGCCCGCTGCGGCGCCAGCACCGGCGCCGGCTGGTTCGGCAATGCCGCGATCACCATCGCCCGACCTGACGCGGCTTGAGGATATTATCGCGGGCTCGCCCGCAACGCAGGAGCAGCCCGCGGCTGCCACATTCAGGCCGATCGAATATCCGCAGGATCGGCGCCGTGACCCCGCGCTGGTCGGCCTGCTC
>JAJAYY010000185.1 GCA_026785965.1 Sphingomonas bacterium | reverse complement strand
GTCATTGGCGGGCCGGGACAGTCGGTGAGGTTCGCACCGGGGATAGAATTTACGACGCTCGCCGATGACGAATTATTCGCTTATCTCGCTGTGCAAGGCGCCTCGAGCGCGTGGTTTCGGCTCAAATGGATCACCGACTTCGCGGCCTTGCTGCGCGGCAAAGACGCATCCGATATCGTACGGCTGTTTGACCATTCGCAACGGGTTGGCGCCGGCAGAGCGGCAGGGCAAGCGCTGCTGTTGGCCAATTTTCTTTACGGTTGCGCGCTTGGTCCGGACTTGAAAGCCCGCCTCGAAGCCGATCGATTAACCCGCTGGCTGGTCGCGAACGCGATGCGCATGCTGCGCGGCCAAGCCGATCATCGTGACCCGACCGACGTGCGCTTCGGGACGGTGCTGATCCATTTGTCGCAATTGGCACTGCTACCGGGGTGGCGCTTCAAGCTGTCCGAAGCATGGCGTCAGGGTCGCGATAAGGTGACCGCGCGATCGTTCAGAGCTCGAGGTGACGCGCCGGCCTGAAGTCGGAGCGCACCTCGGCGCGGCGCACCACGCGCTGCCGCACCATCACCGCCAGCGTTAGGGCGAACAATGCGCTGATCGCCGCCGTTCGCAGCGGGAAGTCGACCAGCGAATGGAGCAGGATGATCGCCGACGCAATCGTCGCTGCAAGCGCGTAGCGGTCCCTCGCGCCGGTCGTCCAAATGGCGATCGCGCGGCGTCCCCACCACAGCAGGAACGCCACCACCAGCAGGGCCCCGGGAATACCGGTCTCGATCGCCAGCTCGAGATAGTCGTTGTGCGCGTGATTGATGTAAGTCCCGTCGACCGCGCTGTCGGCCTCATAGCGCGGATAAACCTGCTGAAACGTCCCGACCCCGCTGCCCGTCAACCAATGGTCGCGCGCCGCCGAAATGCTGGTTCCCCAGATCAGCGAGCGCGTGTCGAACGACGATTGGTTGACTGTCTGGATGCGGTCACGCTCAACCACGCTGACCGCGCCGATGGCGATGATGGCAGCGAGCGCGGCAAGGACCACCGAGCGCCGCATTGGCATCGCTCCGCGAAACACGATGCGCAATGTGGCGAGCACGACCGGAAGTCCGAGCAGGAGAATTGCGAACGAGCCGTTCAACACGATCCCGATCGCAATTACCCCGGTGAGGCCCAACGCAACCGCGAGAATCAGCGAACGGACGCTGCCGTTGGCTGCGCGATCCCACGCATCGCCCGCGACCGCCGCGAGGAACGGCACGCTGATCAGCAACAGCGTCGCCATATGATTGCTATTGGCGAAAAATCCTGCCGCCGTGCCAAAGGCGCTGAATCGATAGAGATACCATCCGCCGCCCGAGGCCACCTGGACCAGCCCTAGCAGGATGCCGCACAATGTTCCGATCAGCACCGTGACATACAGCGACACCTCGGTCGTCGCCTTGAAGCGCAGCAGCCCGACCAGTACGGCAAATGGCGGGAGCAAGGTCATCGCCGTCGCCAGTGTCGAATGCCAGGCCAACGACATCGGCAGCCACGGCAAATTGAGGCCGGTCAGCCGATAACCTTCGACCAGGAACGACCTTCCCGGCAGAGCGGTCCACAGCGCCGGAGGGAGCGGGATGAGTTGCGCGATCAGGAGCAGCAGCGCCGCTCCCGCGATCAGCATCAGCGGCCTCGCTGCCGTTGGCGACCGTGCTGTGTCGCTTGCAACCGCGCTCCATGCGAGGATGGCGATCGCCAACCATTGCAGCAGAACGACCCCCCACACCCCCTGGGTGCTCCCACCGATCAGCAGGCACAACAAGACATAGGCCGGGATCAGCCACGACTGGAGGCGCGCGGTCATCGCTGCCCCACCCTTCCCAGCGCAAGTTCGGTGATATTCATTTCGACGGTCCTCGGCTCATCGCTGATCGAAGCGGTCAAATCGACGCGTTGCGCGGCACAACCCGACGCGGGCACGACAAATTGTCCGGCGACCGGCCGATTGCCCTCGGTCGGCAGCGGCAACGACAATATATTGGTCCCTGTGGGGACGCATTTGACGGTCCACGCAATCCCTTCGTTGCGTTCACCGCTCAGCCTGAAGCTGAAGCGGTAGATGCCGCTGGGCAGGACCATCAACTCGCTCGCCAGGACAACATTCTCTCGCCCGTAATGCAGTATGCGCAGCCCTCCGGCGGCGGGCTCGGCGATGCCTCCGCCCTGGGTCGCAAGCGTCCAGTTGAACGGAGGCGGAGCATCGAGTGGCAGGAAGCGCGAGTTGAACAGGCCCGGCGCGGTGTCGACGGCGGCGAGCCGCTGCCACACCGCATAGGCTTTGGCGAACGCACCCGCTTCGACCAATTTGGCAACGATCGCCGATCGCCATGCGGCGCCCCGCGCGTCGTCGAGCTTATTGGTGGCCAGCGCGAGGATCAGATCGGCATTGCGCGCGTCGCTGGCTAGCACTGCCAGGACCTCGGGTTCGAGTTCGGGCGATTGGTTGAAAAATGCGCGCAATTGAGGGACTGCACCCTTGGTCTTGGCGAACGCCGCGACCGCGGGGATGAACGATGTCGATGCCCCCGGAACCAGCCGCGACAGCAACACGACCTCATGCAGGCCCGCCACTACTCGGTCCGTCTCGAGATAGCGGTTGGCAAGGAAATAGCGCGCGGCGGCGGAGCGGGGATCGCGTCCCCGGGCTTCGGTAAATAGCGCCTCAGCCTGCGCCTGCCGCCCTTCGGTCTGGGCAAGCGCGCCATTGATCAGCAGCGGT